>NZ_JBFUBG010000040.1:0-52575 GCF_056405875.1 Rhizobium sp. P1_E6
CTGGTGCGCATCATGCGCGCCAACCTGCTCGACGAGCTTTACAAGCCCTATGTGACGACCGCGAGGGCCAAGGGCCTGTCGGAATGGCGGCTGATCCTGAAATATCCGGTGCGCGCCGCCCTCAACCCCTTTGTCTCGACGCTCGGCTGGACGCTGCCGGAGCTCGTCTCCGGCGCAACCGTCACCGCGATCGTCCTCAACCTGCCAACGACAGGCCCGCTGCTGTTGCGAGCGCTGATTTCGCAAGACGTCTATCTCGCGGGGGCCATGATCCTGATGCTCTCGGTGCTGACGGTCATCGGCACGCTGATCTCGGACCTGCTGCTCGCATGGCTCGATCCTCGCATTCGCTACAAGTGAGGAACGGGTGATGGCACGAACTGACGGAGTAAGGCCTTTGTTCACCTGGAACAGGAACAGGACCGGCAAGACCGCGGCTGCGGATGGCGCAGGCGCGCCAGAAGAAGTGGCCCACATCAAGGACGCCGAGCATGCCGGCGCCTGGCAGCTGGCCTGGTGGAAATTCAGGAAGCACCGGCTTGCAGTTGCAAGCGGCATTATAGTGATCTGCATCTATCTGGTGGCGGCCTTCGCTGAGTTTCTGGCGCCGCAGGGCGCCGGCGACTATTCGGCTCGCTACACCTACGCGCCGCCGCAGCGGCTGCACATGTGGGACAATGGCGGGTTCGGCCTCTACGTCCATGGCTACAAGGTCCGCGTCAATCCCGAGAGTTTCGCGCGCGAATTCGTCATCGACCCGGAGAGCAAGATCCCGGTCGGCCTGTTCGTGCGCGGGGCGCCCTACAAGCTCTGGAACCTCATCCCTTCCAATATTCACCTGATCGGGCCTGTGAAGGCCGGCCAGCCCATGTATCTCTGGGGCGCCGACCGCCTCGGCCGTGACATGCTGAGCCGCGTCATCTACGGCACGCGCGTATCCATGACCGTCGGTCTCGTCGGTGTCTCGCTGAGCCTTGTCTTCGGCATCATTCTCGGCGGCCTGTCAGGCTATTACGGCGGCGGCATCGACACCGCAATCCAGCGTGTCATCGAGTTCCTGCTCGCCATCCCGACCATCCCGCTCTGGATGGGGCTTGCCGCGGCGATCCCGCCGACGCTGCCGCCCCTTCAGGTCTATTTCATGATCACCATCATCCTCTCCCTCGTCGGCTGGACGGGCCTTGCACGCGTCGTGCGCGGACGTTTCCTGGCGATGAAGAATGAGGATTTCGTGACGGCGGCGCGCCTTGATGGCGCACGGGAGATGAGCGTCATCTTCCGCCATATGCTGCCCTCCTTCGCCAGCCACATCATCGCGGCGGTGACGCTGGCGATCCCGGTGATGATCCTCAGCGAAACCGCGCTTTCCTTCCTCGGCGTCGGTCTGCGTCCACCCGTCGTCAGCTGGGGCGTGCTTTTGCAGGAGGCGCAGAACATCCGCACTGTCGCGACCGCGCCCTGGCTGCTGCTGCCTGGCGTCGCCGTCATTGCGACAGTCCTGGCTCTCAATTTTCTCGGCGACGGCCTGCGCGACGCGGCCGACCCCTATTCCGACTAGGAGACAGCGATGAGCGAGCCCGTGGCCATGGACGTTCTCAAGGTGGAGAGGCTCTCGATCGAGTTCCAGCTGCGGACCTCAGTGTTCAAGGCAGTCAAGGATGTCAGCTTTTCGATCAAGCGAGGCAGCACGCTCTGCCTCGTCGGTGAAAGCGGCTCTGGCAAGTCGGTGACGGCGCGCTCGCTGCTGCAGATCGTTGACAAGCCCGGCCGCATCACATCGGGCAGGATCGTTCTGATGCGCGATGCCGAGGTCATCGATATCACCGCGCTCAAGGCGAACGGCCCGCAGATCAGAGCGGTGCGCGGCGGCAAGGTCGGGCTGATCTTCCAGGAGCCGATGGCGGCGCTATCGCCCTTCCACACGATCGGCGACCAGATCGACGAGGTTATGCAGATCCATCTTCACCTCGAAAAATCGGAGGCGCGCAAGCGCACGATCGAGCTGCTGCGCCAGGTCGAGATCAACAACCCGGCGGAGATGGCCAACCGCTATGCGTTCGAATATTCCGGCGGCATGCGCCAGCGCGTCTGTATCGCCATGGCGCTCGCCTGCAATCCCGATGTGCTGATCGCCGACGAGCCGACGACGGCGCTCGACGTGACGACGCAGGCCGAGATCCTCGATCTCATCAAGCGGCTGCAGCAGAGCCGCGGCATGGCGGTGCTGCTCATCACCCATGACATGGGCGTGGTGGCCGAAGTCGCCGACGAAGTGGCTGTGATGCGCAATGGCGAGATCGTCGAGATGGGGCCGGTCGAGGCGATATTCCACGATCCGCAGCACCCCTATACCCGCCATCTGCTGGAGGYGACCCGCAAGCTTGAACATAATTCGCGCCAGCGAAGTAATCTTTCCGACGGTGCCGCGGCCGCAATCGAACCGGTGCTTTCGGTTCGCAACCTCAGCAAATATTATGGATCGAGGCAGGCGGTCGACGGCACTTGGAGCGGCGGCCTGCGCGCCGTCGACGATGTCAGCCTTGATCTCTATCCAGGTGAAAACCTCGGTATCGTCGGCGAGAGCGGCTCCGGCAAGACGACGCTCGGCCGGCTCATCATGCAGATTGCCGAGCCCACAGCGGGCTCCGTCCGCTATCGCGACGCCAACGGCGTGGAGAGCGACGTCCTTGCGATGCGCGGTGCGGCGCTTCGCGCCTACCATGCCCAGGTACGGTTGATCTTCCAGGATCCTTTCGCATCGCTCAACCCTCGCATGACGGTGAAACAGATCGTCGGTGATCCGCTGCGGATCAATGGCATGGCTCGCGGCAAGGCCCGCGACGACCGGGTCTCAGAGCTGTTGCGCATGGTCGGCCTGTCGCCCGACATGATGGACCGTTATCCGCATGCCTTCTCGGGTGGTCAGCGGCAGCGCATCGGCATTGCCAGGGCGCTGGCGCTCGATCCGAGGGTCATCGTGGCGGACGAGGCGACCTCGGCGCTGGACGTCTCGATCCGCTCTCAGATCCTCGATCTGCTGCTCGACATCCAGACGCGTCTCGACCTGAGCTTCATCTTCATTTCCCACGACATATCGGTCATCCGCTATTTCTGCGACCGCGTGGCGGTGATGTACAAGGGCAGGGTCGTGGAGGTCGGGTCGTCGGAAAAGATATGCACAAGTCCCGACGAGCCCTATACCAAAGCGCTGATTTCGGCCRTGCCAAGTCCCGATCCACGCCAGAAGCGCATGATGCATCGCGTCCGCTTCGCACCGGAGGCGGCCATCGCACCCGCCGGCCCCTGATCGGTGTCAGGGATCAGCGCTGAAGCCGCGCCTGCCAGGATCCAGGCCCCGGCGGCCCGGATGTCTGTCGCGCCACGAGGTGCGGCACAAGGCTGATGCGCATGGGAGTCGGATCGGCAACCGGCAGGGTCAGCCCGGCCCGCGAAAGGAGCAGGCGTACCGCCGTCAATCCCATCTGCCGGTGCGGCATGTGCAGCGTGGTGAGCTTGGGCGATATCTGCGAGGCGATCGCATAGTCGGCATGGCCGATGACGCTTGCGTCCTCCGGCACCCGCAGCCCCATCCGGACGAGTTCGGAAACGACGGTGACGGCCACACCATCGCTGCCGCAGAAGAACGCCGTCGGCACGAAGCCCTCATCGACCATGGCAATGAGCAATGACCGGAAGGTCGAGGCCTCATCGTCATATTCGAAAATCATCTCGCGCGCAGTCGCATCGCCGCGGCAGGCGATCGTCCGGGCAAAGCCGTACAGTCGTGCTTCGCGGCCGGGATAGCCGGCACGCCCGTGTACATACACCATTCTGCGATGGCCGAGGCCGATCAGGAAATCCGCGACGAATTCGCCGGCCTCGACATCGGTGGCAGTGACCTGGTCCATGCCGTCGAGCGGTGGAACGCGGTGATTGACGGTGACGGCGGGTCGATGGCTGTCACGCACCGCCTTGTGCATATCGGTGTCGTGTGGGCCGACGAGGATGAAGCCGACCGTCGATCTCTCGACACGAGAAACAATACGGCAGTCCTTCGTCCAGCGCACCGCCATGGAAAGACCCCAGCGGCTTGCTTCCGCCTCTATCCCGTGCTGAACGTCGCCCCAGAGCTCGCGGTTGGCGACGTTGCGATCATGGAAGATAACCTCGATCGACCGCCCGTCGCAGCCTTTCATGCGCGGGATGCGATAGCCGAGCTCTTCGGCGACCTCGATGATGCTGCGCCGCGTCTTTTCGCTGACGCCAGGTTTTCCAGAGAGGGCGCGTGACACTGCGAACTTCGAGATGCCGAGGCGCGTGGCGATCATGTCGAGTGTGACGTTGCTCATCGTGCTGCGGCTTCCCGCCCTTTCCCTGAATGCCGCCGCTAGGCGTACGGGACGCCGGCAAGCGTCTCCAACGTGCGGATCAGTGCCGAATGGTCCTTGTCGCCGTCGCCGAGCGCTACGGCGGCGTTCATCATCTGCTGCACCATGGCGACATTGGGCAGCGCGAGCTCTAGGGCACGGGCGCTTTCGACCGCAAGGGCTATGTCCTTGCGATGCAGCGCGATGCGGAAGCCCGGATCGAAGGTGCTGTTGATCATGCGTTCGCCATGCAGCTCGAGGATCCGAGACGAAGCAAAACCGCCCATCAGCGCCTGGCGGACCTTGGCCGGATCGGCACCAGCCTTCCTGGCGAAGAGCAGCGCCTCCGCAACCGCCTCGATGGTCAGACCGACGATGATCTGGTTGGCAACCTTGGCTGTCTGGCCGTCACCGGCGCCACCCACCAGCGTGATGTTCTTGCCCATCTTTTCAAACAGCGGCAGGGCACGCCTGTAGGCTTCTTCCTCTCCGCCGACCATGATTGTCAGCGCCGCGTTGCGGGCGCCGACCTCGCCGCCGGAAACGGGCGCGTCGAGATAGGAGCAGCCGCGCTCTTTGATCTTCCGGGCGAAATCCTTGGTGGCGATCGGCGAGATCGAGCTCATGTCGATCACCAGCTTGCCCGGGGAAAGCCCTTCGGCAACGCCGCCGGCGCCGAAGAGCACCGTTTCCACGTCGGGCGTATCAGGCAGCATCAAGATCACCACATCGGACTGCGCTGCCGCCTGCGCCGCGCTCGGGGCCTGGCTGGCGCCCCTGTCGACGAGAGGACGAGAGACCTCCTTGACGCGATGGAGCGACAGCGTGTGACCGGCATCGATCAGATGCCCCGCCATCGGCCTGCCCATGACGCCGAGCCCGATAAATCCGATCTTCATGCATGCCTCCCTACGCGTTTCACCTTGTCATCAAAGCTTGGATTTCCAGGAGCCTGCCGGCGCCCGCGCCGTCGACTGGCGCTCGACCAGATGCGGCACGAGGCTGAGGCGCTGCGGCGGCAGGTCGTTCAGCTGGCCGTTGAGGCCAATACGCGACAGCAGCTGGCGCACTGCGGCGATCCCCATCTGCTTGTGCGGCATATGGATCGTCGTGAGGTTCGGCGAGACCTGGGTGGCGATCGGATAGTC
Organism: Rhizobium sp. P1_E6; assembly: GCF_056405875.1. Lineage (NCBI taxonomy): Bacteria > Pseudomonadati > Pseudomonadota > Alphaproteobacteria > Hyphomicrobiales > Rhizobiaceae > Rhizobium > Rhizobium sp. P1_E6. The sequence goes on from NZ_JBFUBG010000040.1 coordinate 5,516, forward strand.
CGCATGGCCGACCACGGAAACGTCCTCCGGCACAGAAATGCCCATCCGCATCAATTCCGAGACCACGGTTACAGCAACGCCGTCGCTGCCGCAGAAAACTGCCGTCGGTTCGAAGCCATCATTCGCCATCTTCAGCACCGCCTCGCGAAGGTCGGCGGCCATATAGTCCTCCTTGAAGGCGATCTCCCGAAGCTCGGCACCCTCGAGCTCGGCGATCGCCTCGGAGAAGCCCCTCAGGCGCGCATAGCGGCCGGGATAGCCGAGCTGGCCATGTGCATAGACCATGCGCCGGTGCCCGAGGCCATAGAGGAACTTCGCCACGAAGACGCCGGCCTCGACGTCGGTCGCGGTGATCTGGTCCATCGTGTAGAGTTCCGGCACGATATGGGCGACGACGACGGCCGGCACGGAGCTGTCGCGGGCAGCATCGAACATCTTCTGTTCCTGCGGCCCGACCAGTACGAAGCCGAGCGAGGCGTCCTCCAGCCGCTCGATGATGCGGTGGTCACTGGTCCAGCGCACCGCCATCGAGCAGCCGAAGCGCGTCGCCTCCATTTCGATGCCGTGCTGAACGTCAATCCAGAGCTCGCGGTTGGAGACCGATCGGTCGTGGAAGATGACCTCGATCGATTGTGACGTCACCTTCGTGCGCCGTGCGATGTAGCCGAACTGCTCGGCAACGGACAGGACGTTACGCCGCGTATCCTCGCTCACTCCGGGCTTGCCTGTCAGCGCCCTCGAGACTGCAAATTTTGAAATTCCCAGATGATCAGCGATTTCCTGAAGTGTGACACGGCTCATCGGTGTTTTCTTTTCCAAGATGAAATTGCGGCAACACGGGAAGCGCAACTTTACACTTGTTAGGTTAATGTTGCGGTTCCTGTCAATCAAATCTCATTGTGCGTCGCACCACTTTTGCCCGGATTTCGCGTAAGTCCGGTCGAGCGTGGCAGCATGTGACTGTATTTTTTGCTTTACTCGCCTTTTCGCACACGCAGCAAGCCAGATTCCAGCGGTTTTTTGATCGCTCGAAGCAAACAATCTGCTTGACGCGTAGTTTCTTTGCCGCCAGTTTAGGCTAACAACAAGCAAACAACATTCCCATTTCGGTGTGAAGTTGCGGCTAAGGGAGGAAGCCTGTGGCCTTGTCTGCGTTGCCTAGAAATGAAATCAACGGGTTGGTCGCCCCCACCGGGAGTACACCGGCATGGCGGCGATAGCTGAAGCCTCGACGCCGCCGCAGACCGTTGCCGCGGCGGCGGCCATCGGTCTCGCCAGCCAGCGCCAGCTGATATGGCTTAAGTTCAAGGAGCACAAGCTCGCCTATTGGAGCGGGATCGTCATCCTCCTGATCTATCTCGTCGCCGTCTTTGCGGAATTCCTGGCACCGCGCACGCCCGATTACTATGATTCCGCCTATACGATGCTGGCGCCGCAGGGGATCAAGCTGTTTTCCGTGGACGAGGCCGGCTCCTATCGTTTCGAGCCGCATGTGACGGGATTCAGCTCGAAACGCGACCCGAAGACGCTGCGCAAGGTCTTCGCGGTCGATCCCAATGTCCGCATACCGGTTGGTCTGTTCGTGCGCGGCGAGACCTATAATTTCTGGGGTCTGTTTCCCTCCAGCATTCATCTGATCGGGCCGAAGGATCCGAAGCAGCCCTTCTACCTTCTCGGTTCGGACAGGCTTGGGCGCGACGTGCTCAGCCGTCTCATCTACGGCACGCGCGTGTCGACCTCCGTCGGCCTGATCGGCGTGGCGATCAGCCTCGTGCTGGGCGTCTTTCTCGGCGGCATCTCCGGCTACGTCGGCGGCATGGTCGACAATGCCATCCAGCGCGTCATCGAGTTCATCATGTCGGTGCCGACGATCCCGCTCTGGATGGGCCTCGCCGCCGCAATCCCAGTGACCTGGTCGCCCATCCTCGTCTATTTCATCATCACCATGATCATCTCGCTGATCGGCTGGACCTCGCTCGCTCGCGAGGTGAGAGGACGCTTCATGTCCTGGCGCAACGAAGTCTTCGTTGTCGCCGCCCGGTTGGACGGCACGTCGGAGATGAGGATCATTACCCGCCATCTCGTGCCTGGCTTCATCAGCCATATCATCGCGGCAACCACCCTCGCCATTCCGGCAATGATTATTGCCGAGACGTCGCTTTCCTTCCTTGGCATAGGCCTGCGTCCGCCGGTCGTCAGCTGGGGCGTGTTGTTGCAAGAGGCGCAGAACATCCGTTCGCTCGCCGAGGCGCCATGGCTTCTGGCGCCGGGCGTTCTCGTCATCGTGACCGTACTATCCTTGAACTTCCTCGGAGACGGGCTCCGTGATGCAGCGGATCCATACTCATGAGCACCATGTCCGAAACATCCATCCTCTCCGTTCGCGGGCTGAAGACTCATTTCAACCTTCGTGAGGGATTGATCAAGGCGGTCGACGGCGTCGATCTCGACGTCCGCCGTGGCAGGACGCTCTGCATCGTCGGCGAATCCGGTTCGGGAAAGTCGATGATGGCGCGCTCAGTGCTGCAGATCGTCACGCCACCCGGGCGCGTCGTCGGCGGCAGCATGGTCTTCAGCCGCGATGGCAAGACGAGCGTCGACATCGCCAGGCTCGATCCGGCCAGCAAGGAGATCCGTTCGATCCGCGGCCGCGACATCGCGATGATCTTCCAGGAGCCGATGAACTCGCTGAGCCCTGTGCATACGGTCGGCGATCAGCTGGTGGAAAAGATCCTGTTGCACCACAAGATCGGCACCAAGGCCGCAATCGAGCGAACGGTCGAGGCACTCGATCGGGTGGGCATCCCCGATCCGCGCCGGCGGCTCGGCTCCTATCCCTTCGAGTTGTCGGGGGGCATGCGGCAGCGTGTTATGATTGCCATGGCGCTCGCCTGCCGACCGGCCATGCTGATTGCCGACGAACCGACAACGGCGCTCGACGTCACCACGCAGGCGAACATCCTCGAGCTCATGCGCGCACTGCAGGACGAAACTGGCATGGCCGTCATGTTCATCACCCACGATCTCGGCGTCGTCGCCGAGATCGCCGACGAGGTGGCGGTGATGTATCTCGGCCAGGTCGTCGAGCGCGGCAGCGTCGACGACATCTTCTACGATCCGCAGCATCCTTACACCTTGGCGCTGCTCGCCTCCATTCCCAAGCTCGGTGCCAGGCATGCGGCCGGCAAGCGGCTGAAGGCGATCGAGGGCATGGTGCCGCATCCGCTCGACAGGCCGGCGGGCTGTCCGTTCAACACGCGCTGCCCGGAAGCCATTGCCGGGCTCTGCGACCGGACAGGTCCGGCGCTGAAGGAACTGCGGCCCAATCATTTCGGCGCCTGTCATCTGCGCGATCCGCAGTATCTCAAGACCCAAAATCCGGTGGAGGCATGAGTATGAACATGATGCATGCCGGCCAACCCCGACTGGATCTCTCCGCCGACGAACCGCTGATCCGGGCCGAGAATGTCAAGGTGCATTTTCCTGTTACGTCGGGCTTCTTCAAGCGCACGGTCCGCCACATCAAGGCGGTCGACGGCGTAACGCTCTCGATCAACCCCGGTGAAACCCTGAGCCTCGTCGGGGAATCGGGTTGCGGCAAGACGACCTTCGGACAGGCGCTGGTGCGGGTGCTGGAGCCGACGGATGGCCGGATCCTTTACAAGAAGGGCGGCGAGGCCGTTGACCTCTCTCATCTGACGCCCGCCGAGATGCGGCCCTATCGTTCCGACATCCGGATGATCTTCCAGGATCCCTTCGCTTCGCTCAATGCGCGCCGCCGGGTCATCGACATCATCGCCGAACCGCTGCGCAATTTCGGCGTGACCGACAAGGCGGAGGTGGAGAGCCGGGTCGCCGACCTGATGCGGCGCGTCGGCCTCCGGCCGGAGTATATGGCGCGTTACCCCTATGCCTTTTCGGGCGGCGAGCGCCAGCGCATCGGCATCGCCCGCGCATTGTCGGTCCGCCCGAAGATCGTCGTCGCCGACGAATGCGTCTCGGCCCTCGACGTCTCCATCCAGGCGCAGACGCTCAACCTGCTGCAGGACCTGCAGGAGGAGTTCGACCTGACCTATCTCTTCATCTCGCACGATCTCGGCGTCGTCGAATACATCTCCGACCGTGTGGCTGTGATGTATGCGGGCAGGGTGGTGGAACTGGCGACGACGGACCGGCTTTTCTCGCGTCCGCGCCACCCCTACACGGCGGCCCTATTGGCATCGGTGCCGCGCCCGGATCCGCGCCTTGCGCGCAGCCAGAAGCGCATGCGGCTGAAGGGCGAGGTCGCCGACCCCGCCAACCGTCCGCTCGGCTGCGCTTTCCATCCGCGGTGTCCGTTTGCGACCGACCTCTGCCGGACAGTGGATCCCGCCACGAGGGATGTGAACGGAACGCAGGTTGCCTGCCACCACGCTGAAAGTCTCGATTTAAAGGGAGTAAACGAGAATGCTGCTTGACGCCGTTGAAAATAAGGCCGCCGCCGCGACGCAGCCGGTCTGGTGGAAACGTCCCTACCGCATGGTGCAGACCAATCTGCGCCAGCCCGATGCTCTCTATGACCAGAAGCGGCTGGCGAAGGAAATACGCGAGTTCGGTGCCGACGTATTGCTCTACAATATCGGCGGCATCTTCGCCTTCTACCCGACCAAGCTGCCTCTCCACGCCGTCAACCCCTACATGAAGGGCGATGCTCTTGGCGACGCGATCGAGGCGGCGCATGCGGAGGGCCTCTCGCTGGTCGGCCGCTTCGACATGTCGAAGGCGACCCGCATCGCCTACGAGGCCCATCCCGACTGGTTCGTGCACAACATTAAGGGTGACGCGCTCGAATACAACGGGACCTACCAGGCCTGCGTCAATGGCGGCTGGTATCAGGATTACGCGCTGGAGATCATCTCGGAATCGCTTGGCAAGTATGAGGTCGACGGCGTGTTCTTCAATATGTTCGGCTATACGAACTTCACCTATTCCGGCGACTACTTCGGCATCTGCGTCTGTGACAATTGCCGCCGACGCTTCCGCGCGATGTACAAGAAGGAACTGCCGCTCAAGGAGGATTTCTCTGATCCGGCCTATGCCGATTACCTGAGCTTCAAGGAGAAGACCTCGCTCGACCTGCGCAGCAAGGTCTACAAGCATATCAAGCAGGTCAATCCGAAGGTGGCGATGACCGGCCATCGTGGCGATTCCGACCTGATCCGCATGGAGGTGCAGCGCGCCGTAGACCGCCCGCAGCCCGAATGGCCCTATCAGGCTGGCGAACAAGCCCGCTGGGCCGCCGCCTACGGCCAGGGCAAGACCTTCTCGTCGACCTCGACCAATTTCGTCGACTTCGCCTGGCGCTTCCATTCGGAGAGCGGCGGCTACCACATGCTGCGCTTTGCCCAGCAGCTCGCCAGCGGCGCGACGCTCGACTACTACCTGCTCGGCGTCATGGATCAGGACGACAAGACGCCCTTCGCCGACATTTCGAAACTCTTCCGCTGGCACCGTGACCACGAGGCGCATTATACCGGGCTGCGCTCCGGCGCGCGCATCGGGCTCTACCACTCCCATAGCAACGGCACCTTCCGCAAATGCACAGGCAGCGCGGCCCTCGGCGACACCGCCTTCCGCGGCGCCTATCGCGCCCTCGTCGAGGCACGGCTTGCCTTCGATTTCGTCAGCGATGATCTGGTCAAAGGAGACAACGGCAAGGAGATCCTCGCCGGCTATGACGCCATCGTGCTTGCCAACGTCTCTTGCCTCGGCGACCAGGAGGCGAAGCGTCTCGACGCCTATGTCAAGGGCGGCGGCGTGCTCCTCGTGACCGGCGATACCGGCTTTTACGACGAGCGTGGCAGCGCGCGCGAGACGCCGGCGCTTGAAAGCCTGCCGGTCAAGGACAAGCCTTCTGCGCGCATGCACATGCGGGGATCGTATTTCCGGATAGCCGACGGCGAACTGCCAACGCCACTCACCACCCTGCTGATGCTCGACGGACGTTATTTCGTCTCCCATCCGAAGGACGGGGCCAAGACGCTGCTGACGCTGCTGCCCCCCCAGCGCTTCGGACCTCCCGAACTCTGCTTCCCGGATATTGAGAGCGAATTGCCGGGCGTCATCACCGGCGATTACGGCAAGGGCAAGGTGGTCTACATCCCGTGGAATCCGGAATGGCAATATTTMCGCGACAGCCTGCCCAACCATCGCCTGCTCATTTCGGAACTGCTGGAACGCAATGTCGCGCCGGCCCCGGTGAAGCTAGAAGGCCGTGGTTCGCTGGAAGTGACGATCCAGCATCAGCAGTCGAGCGGCCGCATGCTCGTGCATGTCGTCAATTTCGGCGGCCAGCGCAACAATCTCTATGAGGATGCGCCTGCCGTGCACGGGCTTCGGCTTGGCATCCGCAACGCCGCGGACAAGGCACAGGCGCTCGTCGCCGGTCAGCCGCTGACGGCTGCGGCCGGTCCTGATGGTGAGGGTTACACTTGGTTCGACCTGCCACCGGTAGAAGCATTCGAAGTGCTTTCCGTGGAGGGGAAGCACTGACGCACAAGGGATGGAGAAGCAGGGCGGACGGCAACGACCGTTCTCCCTCGAGGAGGAAGAGATCATGGACCTGAATACCGGAATGAAACTGCTGCGGCGGCTTTCAACTGCTGCCGCTTTGCTGGCGCTGACGGCGGGGACTGCCCTCGCTCAGGACTATAAGGACGCGCCGATGCTGACCCAGGAGGTCGACGCAGGCAAGCTACCACCAGTGGCCGAACGGTTGCCGAAGGAGCCGCTCGTCGTCAAGCCCTTCGAAAGCGTTGGGCAGTATGGAGGAACCTGGCGGCTGACCATGGCATCGGCAAGCGACATTTCCTCGCTGGTGCGCACGATCGGATACGAAAACTTCACGCGCTGGGAGACGTGGCAACCCGGCATGGAGCAGAAGGACATCGTGCCGGGCGTCGTCATGAACGTGGCCAGATCTGTCGACGTCAACGCCGACGGTACGGAATATACCTTCAAGCTGCGCGAAGGCATGAAGTGGTCGGACGGTCAGCCCTACACGGCTGACGACGTGATGTTCTGGTATGAGGACGTCTACTCCAACACCGAGGTCATGCCGACAAAGCCGACATGGTCTGTCCGCGGCGGCAAGCCGCTGGTCGTCGAGAAGATCGACGACTATACGGTGAAGTTCAAATTTGCCGCGCCGAACGGCCTGCTGCTGCAGGCGCTCGCAACACCGGCAAACGATCCCGAGCCGAATGTGCCCACGGCCTATCCGAAGCATTACCTCGAGAAATTCCACACCAAATATAACAAGGATGCCGATGCCGAGGCGAAGGCCTCCGGCGGCCAGAACTGGGTGTCGAATTTCAACGCCAAGGCGGATGCCTGGCGCAATCCCGACCTGCCGCGCCTCAACCCGTGGATCGTGTCTTCCGGCATCGGCCAGGGCAATGGCAGCCAGGTCGTGGCAAAGCGCAACCCCTACTATTTCAAGGTCGATACCGCGGGCAATCAGCTGCCCTACATGGATCAGTCGACGATCGATATCATATCCGATCCGCAGGTGACGCTGCTCAAGGCCGCCAATGGCGACTTCGACATGGTCGACAGCTATATCGGCTTCGTCACCACGCCTGAGAACAAGGGGACCTTCTTCGACAACCAGGAACGTGGCAACTACGACTTCTACGAGGTCCTGCCGAACCGCGCCAACCTGATGATCGTGTCGCTGAACCTGACCGACAAGAACCCGGTCAAGCGCGAGATCTTCGGCAACAAGGCCTTCCGGGAAGCGCTGTCGACGGCGATCAACCGCGATGAGATCATCGAGGTGATCTGGCTCGGCCAGGGCCTGCCCTACCAGACCGTCGAACGACCCGAGTCACCTCTCTTCGATGAGGAGATGGCGACCCAGTTCACCAAGTTCGATCCCGGCCAGGCCAATAAGATGCTCGATGATGCCGGTTTCGCCAAGAAGGACGGTAACGGTACCAGGCTCGGTCCGGATGGCAAGCCGATCCAGTTCACCATCGACGTCTCCGTGCTGCGCCAGCCGTGGATCGATACCGCCGAGCTGATTAAGAAATACTGGCGCAATGTCGGTATCGACCTGCTGATCAACACGACCGACACGACGGCGCTCAACCAGCGTGTCGAATCCAACGATCACGATGCGGCCGTCTGGTCCGCCTCTGGAGGCGCCGATACGCTGTTCGATCCGAAATACTTTCTGCCCTCGTCCTGGGCATCCTTCTACGCGACCACCTGGGGCCAGTGGTACGCCAAGGACAGCAATGCAGAGGAGCCGCCGGAGGCCGTCAAGAAGCAGATGGCGCTCTATGACGAGATCTTCGCCACTGTCGATGCCGGCAAGCGTCTCGATCTGATGAAGCAGGTGATGCAGATCGCTAAGGAACAGTTCTACACGATCGGCATCATGCAGCCGACCACGGACTACGGCATCATCAACAAGCAGCTGCACAACGTGCCGAAAACGCTGCTCGCCAGCACCGAATATACCCATCCCGGTGCCGCCAATCCCGAGCAATTCTACTTCGCGCCGAAATAGCGCGGGAAGATAAGCCTCCGCTCTCCCGAGCGGGGGTCTTGGCCCTGGGCCAGAATCAATTTCGGAGAGTTCCATGGCAGCTTTCATCGCACGCCGCTTTTTGTATATGCTGGTGACCCTGTTTGCGATCTCGGTGATGACCTTCGTCATCATCCAGCTCCCGCCGGGTGATTTCGTCACCTCGATGGTCGCGCAGCTGAACCTGCAGGGCACCACCGTCGATGCCGGCGCCATGGCCGTGATGCGTGAGCGCTACGGTCTCGATGACCCGATGTATGTGCAATACTGGAAATGGATGTCCGGCATCCTGCTGCGCGGCGATTTCGGCTATTCGCTTGAATGGCGCCGCCCGGTCTCCGATCTGCTCTGGAACCGCCTCAGCCTGACTTTTGTGCTGGCGCTGTGCAGCCTGCTGTTCATCTGGGCAGTATCGCTGCCGATCGGTATCTATACAGCAGTGCGCCGCAAGACGGTGGGCGACTATGTCGCCACTTTCTTCGGCGTCATCGGTCTCGCAATACCGAATTTCCTCTTCGCGCTCGTGCTGATGTATGTTGCCTTTCGCTATTTCGGCACTGGCATCGGCGGCTTGTTCTCGCCAGAATACGAAACAGCGCCMTGGAGCCTTGCCAAGGTCGGCGACCTCCTGATGCACCTGATTATTCCGACCATCGTGCTGGGGCTTCACGGCACCGCGGCGCTGATCAGGCTTCTACGCGCCAACCTGCTCGACGAGCTCAACAAGCCTTATGTCGTCACCGCCCGCGCCTACGGCCTTTCGGAACGCAGATTGCTTTTGAAATATCCGGTGCGCATAGCGCTCAACCCCTTCGTCTCCACCGTCGGCTGGGTGTTGCCGACGCTGGTGTCAGGTGCGACGATCACTGCGGTTGTGCTCAACCTGCCGATGACCGGACCGCTATTGCTTCAGGCCCTGATCTCCCAGGACATGTATCTCGCCGGCAGCTTTATCATGATGCTCAGCGCACTCACGGTCATTGGAACGCTTCTTTCGGACCTGTTGCTGGCCTGGCTCGACCCTCGCATCCGCTATACCTGACGCGAGCTCAATCAAGCAATGTACCGCTGGAAATGTCATCGACGGTGTGAACCGGCCGGTGAGGACGTGTCGGTGATTAAGCCGATATCGACGTTCATGGCAAAGTCCCAGGTACCGGCACCGTTTTTGGCCAGACCGATCATCATCAGGCCGAGCGCCTCGAGCGTCTGGGCCATGTGCAGGCCGCCGACATCGAGCGGACGAAGCTCGAGGCTTTCGAGGAAAGTCGAGACGCGCGCTTTTGCGTCCGTGTCGTCCGCGGCGAAGAACGCGTCGAGGCGTCCTCCTCGAGCAAGCACGTGGCCGAAGATGGTGTTGAATGCCTTCACGACGTGCGCGCCAGACATAACGCCCTTGGCGATCTCCTGCGCACCAGAACTGCCGTCAGGCGTGACGAGGCCCGAGAGGTCTGGCGCAATCGGGTTGGTGATGTCAATGATCACCTTGCCGTCGAGGGCATCCCCGTACTCAGCTACCACCGCCGCCGCATGGGCATATGGCACGGCGAGGATGACGATGTCGCCGGCCGGCGCGGCGCCGTACATGCCTGTAATCGCTCCGGCTGCGATTTGGTCGGCCCGCGCCCGCGCCTTGGCGGGGTCGCGGCTTACCACCTCGACGATGTGTCCAGCCGTGGCGATACGGCCGCCGATGGCCGCTGCCATCTTTCCAGAGCCAATGATGCTGATAGTGCTCATGTGCGTTCTCCTGATGAGTTGGGGTATCGTTGGTGTTCTCAAGCTAGGCATTCCCGGTTTGAGAACTTCATGTGCAGCTCGACTTCAGACGGCAGGGAAGTAGTGGCCGTTGTCCAAATCCTCGATCAGGCCGGGCTGAACGCATTTCCAGCCGAGCGTCTGGCGGGTGACGAGATTGGACGCCGGGACATCCAGCGTGACCAGATTCGCGAGGAACCCGAAGTATCCCGGCAGCATCAGGACGTCCGCTGGAATGCTGACGGCGGGCAGGCCAAGACGGGTCCCGAGGGCCTCCGCTATCTCGCGGAACGAGATGCCCTCGTCGCCGATCGCATGCCAGTTCCGGCCAGCAGGCCCCTTCTCCAACGCCAGGCGGAACAGGGAGGCGACGTCGCGGGCGTGCACGGCCGACCACAGGTTCGCGCCGCCACCGGCGTAGCCGACGACGCCCTTCTCCTTCGCGAGAGCGATCAGCAGCGGGAGGAAGCCGGCATTGTCGGTAGTGCTGTGCATGATCGTAGGAATCCGCACGATCGATGAGCGCACGCCCCGCTCCGCGAGGCCGACGACCGTGGTTTCCACGATGTTACGAACCCGCAGAGTACCCTTGTACGCTTCGCCGCCTGGTAGCGCCGGATCCTCCTCGGTGGCCGGCCGGCCCAGATTTTCCCAACCGGGCGAGCCAATGCTCCCCGACACGACCAGCGGCTTTCCGGTTCCGGCCAGTGCCTCGCCGTAGGCGAGCATGATCTGAACTTCTGCAGCGGCCACGGCGTCGATCCCGCCAGAGGGAAGCAGGTCCTGCCTGTGCGCGACGTGGATGACGCCGTCGGATGCTGCGGCGGCTTTCTTGAGTCCGTCGAGATCATCAAGGTTGCCGCGAAGCACCTTCGCGCCGAGCGCCGACACCGCCGACGCGGCCTTGTCCGACCTGGCCAGGGCGGTGACCTCGTGACCGGCTGTTACGAGGTCGGAGATGATGTACGGACCGGAATGGCCGGTCCCGCCAGTGACGAGAACGTGCATGCTGCTTTTCCTTGTAGGTGAGGTGGTGCGAGAGGTGGTGGTACCAGTGCGGTCAGCCTTGGAGGCTGACGCCGATCGAGAAGTAGGCATGCTTGACGGAGTGGGTCATGAGGCCAAGCCACAGCATACAGGCGTGCTCCAGCGACCGCGCCATGGTGAGCGGCCCGGTATCCATCGGGCGCAACCCGAGGCTCTGGATGAACGCCGAGATCCGTGCTTTCGCCTGCGCGTCATCCCCCGCGATGAACACGTCCAATGGGTGACCCCCGACTGGACCGGTAGCCAGGACGCTGGAGTTCTGGGTGTTGAACGCCTTGACGATATCGGCCCTGTCCGGAGCGGCCTTGGCGATCTCAAGCGTGCCGAAACTGTCGTCAGGGGTCAAGAAGCCCGAGAAGTCGGCCTTGATGGGGTTTGTGATGTCGACAAGGAGCTTGCCTGCCAGTCCATCGCCGTACAGCTTCACCACATCGACAACGACCGAGTAGGGAACCGCCAGAACGACGATGTCCCCAGCAGGGGCTGCGCCGAACGTCCCTGTTGTCGTGCCAGGTCCGACCTGCTCAGCCCGCGCCCGCGCCTTCCCGGCGTCGCGGCCCATTAGCTCCACAGCATGACCGGCCCTGGCGGCAAGGCTGCCGATCGCTGCGGCCATTCCGCCTGTTCCGATAATGCTGATTGTGGTCATGTTCAAATTCCTGGGGGTCTGGTGATTGAGGGCACTATTGTCATTTGCTCGGATGCAGCCTATCTGGTGGACCGCTGATCCATTTAATTGGAGCGGTGATCCGAATATATGGTTCAGTGATCCGTTTATCAAGGCAGTCCATGCGAGCCGACGCGAAAAAAAATTACAGCCAGATCCTCACGGTGGCGCGGGAGGCCGTCACCGAGCATGGGGCGGACGTGTCAATGCGAGATATCGCCCGCCGGGCTGACGTCGGGTTAGCCACGCTGCTTCGTCATTTCCCGACGCGAGAGGGATTGTTCGAAGCGCTGCTGTGTACGAATCTGGATGCACTGACGCAGAAGGCTGCCGAACTCGAAATCTCGAATTCTTCCGGCGAAGCACTTGTGTCCTGGGTGCGCGATTGGGTGGTTTTCGCCCAAAGCTACAGGGGCGTTGTCGCCATGATGGCGGCGGCTCACGCGAACCCGGCCTCCGCTCTTTATGCTTCATGCGCAGCGGTGCACTCCGCGAGCGCGCGACTGCTGCTCCGTGCCCAGGGGGAAGGTGCGGCGCGAGCCGATATGAACGGGGACGACCTTTTCGCCTTGATGACGGCCCTCGGCTGGGCGGTCGACCAACCGTCGTTCGCGCCACGGGCGGATCATCTCGTCCGCCTTATGACGAGCGCCATCTTGAGAGATTCGCCTAACAACGATGTCAAGAAGTCAAAGTGTTGAGCAAGGCGCCTGCTGAAAAGTCCGGATGATTGAATGGATTATCCGATGCCCGGCCGCCTTGAGGAACGCGACGGCGCTGACTGCCTTTTCGTTCGTGAAGATGTCGGCGAAAGCAACACGGGAGGCGTCGTCGATGCAGACATGGACGGATTCGCAGCCGATACCGCGTGAGTTGCTCTGGCCCGTCCTGTCACCGGTGATGCGGTGACAGACCCGATCGAGGCGGCCGAGGCGTTTGATGTCGAGATGGATCAAGCCGTCTGCTTTGCAAGCTCGTAGCGGATGACGGGCTCGGCTGAAGCAATGTCTTTCGTCCGGGACAGACCGGCTCGCCTGAGCACGCGGCTGACGGCGGCGGGAGACAGGTCTGTTTCCATGGCGATGTGCTTGCCGGTCAGGCACTGGCGACGAAGAGAGACAATGCGCTCGCTCAAAACCTGATCTGTTCCGTCGCGGGCTTGTTTTGGGCCGCGAAGAGCGATCGGCCATCCTGGCGCGGCCATCCTGGCGCGCCCATCCTGTTTGAAGCGTTCGACCCAGCGCGACACGATCTTGGGCGAAACGCGATACCTGCGCCAGTGCAAACAATGTGGTCTGAGGTCCAGTTCCTATCAAGACCGCCGGTGATTTCAGTTGGTTGGTATCCGACCCTAAAGTGTCAGCGGCGCACCGAAGCGAGCTGAACGGTTCTACCGGCGGTAGATTGAGACATTGCTCTCGCCGTCGGGCGAGGGGCTGCAGACTGCTTGGAAACGGCATCGTCGAGCTTGAACTGCCTGACAAGCTCGCGAAGCTTCTGGGCTTCCTGAGCGAGCGAGGCGGAGGCGGCAGTCGATTGTTCCACCATAGCCGCATTCTGTTGTGTCGTCTGGTCCATTTGATTGACTGCCACGTTGACTTCGCTAAGGCCGACTGATTGCTCTTTGGCAGAGGTTGCGATCGCATCCATGTGCTGATTGATCTGCGCGATGAAGCTGCCGATGGTCTTGAGAGCCTGGCCGGTATCACGCACGAGCTTCACTCCGCTCTCCACCTCCTTGGAGGAGTTTTGGATGAGGCCCTTGATCTCCTTGGCCGCGCTCGCTGAACGCTGAGCAAGTTCTCGCACCTCCTGGGCGACGACTGCGAAGCCCTTGCCTGCCTCTCCTGCTCTGGCGGCTTCCACGCCGGCGTTCAGGGCAAGAAGGTTGGTCTGGAATGCAATTTCATCGATTACGCCGATGATATTGGAAATCTGTTGCGACGAAGTCTCGATGCGTCCCATCGCCTCTTCGGCATGGGAAACGACCTCCGCAGACATCGCGGCGCTTCGGTTTGCCTCCGTGGCTACTGCCCGGGTCTCTTCAGTCCGCTTGCTGGAATTCGACACGTTTGCAGTGATCTCTTCCAGTGCTGCAGCCGTCTCTTCAAGCGAGGCCGCCTGCTGTTCAGTACGCTTTGAAAGATCGCCCGCTCCCGAGGAAATTTCCCGGGTCCCATCGTCGATCGTGGTGATGCTGCTGGAAATCGACATCAGCGCGCCACCAAGCTGAGTGACGGACTGATTGAAGTCGTGGCGCAAAGCCTCGAAGTCAGGAGCGAACGGGTCATCGAGCTGGAAGGCAAGATCGCCTGCCGCCAGCCGCCTCAAGCCGGCTGCGAGACCTAATGTGGCAACGCGTAGACGCTCGGCAGCATCGGATTCCGCTTGCTGTTGGGCGGCGATCCGATCGGCCTCCGACTGCTTCCGGCTCTCCACTGCTTCCATCTCCATTCGCTTGTTTGCTATGGCGGCTTGGCGGAAGACCTCCACCGCCCCAGCCATGGAACCGATTTCGTCGGCGCGGCCGGCAAACGGAATTTTAGAACCGGTGTCGCCCTCGGCCAGTCGCCTCATGGAGGCTGTAATCTGGGTAATGGGATTGGCAATGCCGGTCAGCACGAAGGCAACTGCGCCGACAACCAGCAACGCTGCAAGACCAATCGCGACAAAGAGGTAGAATTCGACTGACGCGTAGGTCGTCCTACTCACCTTGGCAGCCTCTTGGCTGCCAATGACATTCAATTCCACCAGGCCCGTCGTCAGTTCTTTCAGCTTGTCTGAATAAGTACGCATCTCTCCGCCGAGGTATAGTCCGGCTTCTTCGGTCTTGTTCTCGCGGGAAAGGGCGAGAAGCTGCGGTTTGCTGGCGATATAACCCTCAACGTTCTCCTTTATACCGCTGATCAACTGGCGCTCGCGGTCCGACGATGCCAACGCAACATAGGCATCTATCGATTTGCGAACCGTATCCTCGGCGGCTGCAATGGCCTCTTCGCGTGTTTTCTTTTCCGCGTCTGACTGCGCGATGATGTGATCGCGGTAAGCGAGGCGCAAATTCGCCATGTTGAGATTGATCGTCCGCGATGCCTGTACGCTCGGCAACCAGTTCGTCGCGATCTCTTCCGTGGAGCCGTTTGTCTTGCTCAGGCCATCGATCGCGAGATACGCTACGATCCCGAAAAGAAGCGCAACACTGCTGAAAATCAGGAGCAGGCTCGACTTTATGCTTGGACGACGCATTGAAGGACCCCTTGAGAACGTCGACCCTTAGGTCGACTGGCAAAGAGTTTTTAACAAAAATAATTTAATGTTTTACTCATATGTAAAATGCCGTTTACCGAAGAATTCGGACCGTTGATGCGTAATGTTCGAGATCTGGCATCGGCAAGAGGGTTCGTCGCGATGGCGCAAGGCATTCGTCAAATGGATGGATGGCCACGAAGCACTCGTTAGATGTTTGATCCTAGGCTCGCAATGTCAGGCAGTACGTTGCTCTTCCTCCGGCCCTTCCGATCTCCTTAGCGGTACTGTCCGTTCGAACAAGAGACAGATCAGTGAATTTGGCGTTCTGCGTTTCGGCGAGATCGACGCGAGCGATGATCTTAAGATCGTTCACGAGTTTCGCTCGCAGGCGGCTCGCCGAGCCGCAGATGCTCTCCGGGCTGCCGTTCGCGAGCCGCCGCCCGCCGTTCTAGACCTTGGCGAAGGAGAAGGCGTCGATGGGCAGATCGGTCTGCCCATGAACGGCAAGGTCCGCCAGGATTTCACCGACGACGCTGGTGAACTTGAAGCCATGGCCGGAGCAGGGAGAGGCGACGACAATGTTCCTTTCGCCAGGCACGTGGTCGAGCAGGAAATCCTCGCTCGGCAGCATCGTATAGCGGCAGGTCGCTGCCTTCATGCGAAGACCTGTTGCGCCCGGAAMGCGCTTCCTGATGAAGCTGTCAAGCAAATCCCGATCGGCATCGTTGACCGGCGGGTTTGGCTTGTTGGGATCGATCGGCTCGCGGAAATGTGCGTGTTTGCCGACCTTCACCCCATCGACGCCGATGGCGGGAAAACCGAAATAGGTGCCTTCTGCGCCTTCGTCCCGCAGGAAACAGGGCATGCGCTGCGGTTGCGCCGCGAAATCATCCTGCGGCTGGTACCAGGCAACGACCTGGCGGATTGGCACGGCGGCCTGCTTCAGTTGGGGTATCAGTTCGGCAATCCACGATCCGGTTGCCACAATGATTTTCCCTGCACGATACCGCCCGGTTTCAGAGATGATCGTCACACCGGCATCATCGGGCTCGATTGTCGTTACCTTCTCGCCGAAATGCAGGACGGCACCGTCCTCAACGGCAAGCCTCAGGTAGCCCATGACTGCCGCCTCGGGGCGAAGATAGCCGCCCTGCGGGTCGAGCAACGCCATCTCGTGGTCGTCGAGCTGGAAGGCCGGAAAGCGGCGCGCCATCTCCGCCTTGTCCAGCGCCTCATAGGCAAGTCCGTGCAGTTCGGAAGAGGCGCGCGTGCCGGCAACGATCTTGCTGTCGGGTGCGCCGATCTGCAGGACGCCTGTGATCGTCAGAATGTCCGTCTGCAGGCGGTCTTCCAGCGACCGCCAGTTCAGGTAGGCGCGCTTGAGCAGTGGAACATAGGACGGGTCCTCGAAATAGCCGAGCCGGATCAGGCGGCTGTCGCCATGTGAAGAACTCAACGCATGGGCGGGAAAATAGGCATCGAAACCGATCGCCTTGACGCCGCGGGCCGCGAGAAAGGCGAGCGCAGCACTTCCCATGGCACCGAGGCCGATCACGGCGACGTCGAAGTGAGCGGTCATGAACGTCTCCTCAGGATATTGCCGGCGCTGCAGCCTTGCTGACCAGTCTGCGCAGAGTCTCGATGTCGTGCGAAAGCGGCCGATCATCGGCGTAGGGGGGAACTATCGCGCGAACGGCTTTGTAGACAGCATCGGTGCCCGGCGCTCTCGAGCCGGTACCAACAAGGAATTCGTGGGCCTGTGCAGCTGCCATCAGTTCGATCGCAAGGATATATTCGGCATTTTCGATCAGCGCCAGAAGCTTGTTGGCGGCCGGGGTCGGATGCGCCAGGAAATCTTCCTGCAGGCCGGATGTTATGCCGCCATCAGTGGAGGCCGGTGCTGAAAGCCGCCGGTTCTCGTTGGCGAGGGCGGCTGCCGTATATTGCGCGATCATGAAGCCCGAATTGCTGCCGGCATCGCTCGCCAGGAATGGCGGCAGGCCGCTCACGAGCGGATTGACAAGGCGGTCCATGCGCCGCTCGCTCATGGCAGAGACCTGTGCAAGCGCCGTTGCCAGACTGTCGGCTGCCAGCGCAAGCGCCGGTGCGACGGCATGTGCTTCCGACGAGACGATTGGCTGTTCCGGCGTGCCTGACACGGCGGGATTGTCGGTGACGGAGGCAAGCTCTTGATTAACGACGAATGCCGAGGCATCGAAGACATCACGCGCGCCACCATGGGCATGTGGCACCGCACGCAGGCTGAGCGCATCCTGCGTGCGCCTGCCATGGGCTGCAACGATGAGCTCGCTACCGGCAAGCCGGGCACGCAACGACGCGCCGACATGGCCGATGCCCTTCGAATGGCGGAGCGCCAGTACGGCGGCGTCGAAAGCCGCGATCTGGCAACCGGCCGCTTCAAGCGTGAGTGCCGCGATCGCATCGGCCCAGTCGAGAAGCCGCTCGGCGCGCGCCAGGGCAACACTTGCAAGCCCGGTCGCGCAGGCCGTGCCGTTGACGAGGCTTAAGCCCTCCTTCGCACCAAGCACCAGCGGTTCGAGGCCGATGGCGGTAAGCGCTTCCCGGCCGCTCATGCGCGTGCCCGCAACACTGGCGCTGCCTTCGCCGATAAGAACCAGCGCATTGTGGGCGTTGTGGGTGAGGTAACCGGCCGACCCTTTCGAGGGAACGTCGGGAATGCAATTCTTTTCGAGAAAAGCGATGAGATGTTGAACGATCTCGGCGCGCACACCGGAATGCCCGTGGGCAAAATTGGCGATCTGCGCTGCGATGATGGCGCGTACTTCGCGCGGCGCCAGCAGCGCGCCGATGCCGCAGGCATGGCTGAGGATGATGTTGCGCGACAGCCTGCTCTGCGAGGCGCGATCGACCACGGTGTCGGACAGCGCGCCAACGCCGGTATTGATGCCATAAGCCCGCACGCCGGTCTCGACGATGCGCTCGACGATCCGGCTTGCATTGATGATGCGATCCCAGGCCGGCTGCGACAGCGCCAATGTCCCGCCCTCGGCCATGCGCGCGATATCGCGCCAGCCAAGCACCGTCTCGATGGTGATGGTCATTGGCCGCTTCCGAAATGGCCGATGAACTGGCGGAAGGCCGGCGATGCGCCGCCGCCGAACATTTCGTTCGGCGTGCCGCTGCTTTCGACCAGCCCTTCGCGCATGAAGACGACGCGGTTCGACACATTGCGGGCAAAGCTCATTTCGTGGGTGACGACGAGCATGGTCATGCCCTCTTCGGCGAGCGCGCGCATGACGCGCAGCACTTCGCCGACCAGTTCCGGATCGAGCGCCGACGTCGGCTCGTCGAACAACATGACCTTCGGCTTCATGGCGAGCGAACGGGCAATGGCCGCCCGCTGCTGCTGGCCGCCCGAAAGATGCGCCGGGTAGGCATGGCGCTTGTCGGCAATGCCGACCTTCTCGAGCAGCGCTTCGGCTTCGGCGATGCATTCAGCCCGTGGCCGCTTCAGCACATGGACCGGTCCTTCGATGACATTCTGCAGGATGGTCATATGCGACCACAGATTGAAGGACTGGAAGACCATGCCGAGTTCGGAGCGGATGTGATCGACCTGCTTCTGGCTCGCCGGTTTCGTCCGGCCGTTCTTGTGGACCATCTGGATATGTTCACCGTCGACCCAGATTTCACCGTCGCTCGCCACTTCAAGCAGATTGATGCAGCGCAGGAAGGTGGACTTGCCCGAGCCGGAGGCGCCGAGCAGCGAGATGACGTCGCCATCTTCGGCATCGAGCGATATGCCGCGCAACACCTCATGGGTGCCGAAGCTCTTTCTGATATTGCGGACCGAAAGTCGGGTTACGCCGGGCATGGAAGCTCCAATCACGTTCAGTCGGGTTCAAGCCTTCAGCGCCGGCGGAATGGCGCGGCGATGTCGGGACAGCCAATATTCCAGGAGGGACATGCCCTGCAGGATGATGAAGTTCAAAACGAGGTAGATGATGGCGGCACAGAGGAAGACCTCCATCGTCCGGTAGGTCTGAGAGATCAACCGCTGCGCCACCCCCGTCACTTCCCAGACCGTAACCAGGCTCGCAAGTGCCGTCGATTTCATCATCAGCACGATCTCGGTCGAATAGGCCGGCAGCGCATGCCGGAAGGCGATCGGCGCCAGGATCCGGCGCACCATCAGGAAGCCGGACATGCCGATGGCGCGCGCTGCCTCGATTTCCTTCGGCGAGACGGCGCGAATGCCGCCGCGGAAGATCTCGGCCGAGTAGCCGGCAGTGCAGAGTGCGAGCGAGAGAACCGCGCAGACCATCGGCTCGCGCAGGAAGGGCCAGAGGAAAGAATAGCGGATGACGCCGAACTGGCCGAGCCCGTAAAAGACCAGGAACATCTGGATCAGGAGCGGCGAGCCGCGGAAGACGAAGATGTAGCCCTTGGCGAAGCCGGAGAGGATCGGATTGCCGCTGACGCGCATGGCGACGATGACGAGCGCCAGCAATCCGCCAAAGAAGATCGACAGAAAGAACAGGATCAGCGTCGTCGGCACCGCTTTCAGGAGTGTGATCATGGCGCTGGAGAGGAAAGCGATATCCATCTGACTCTCCCTATGCCTGGCCCATAGCCGAGGCGGGCATGCTGCGATTGGCCTTGCGCTCGGCGCCGTTGAAGACACGGTCCGACAGGCTGGTGAGGATCAGGTAGAGCGCGCCGCCGACGATATAGAAGAAGAAATATTGTCGGGTAGAACCGGCGGCGACCTGGCTCGATCGCATCAGTTCGGCAAGGCCCGTCACCGAAATCAGCGCCGAATCCTTCAAGCTGAGCTGCCAGACATTGCCGAGGCCAGGGATGGCAAGGCGCAGGACTTGGGGAATGATGATACGGCGAAACCTGAGGCCGCGATGCATGCCGATCGCCGAGGCGGCCTCGAGTTCGCCCTTGGAAATTGAGTTATAGGCGCCTCGATAGACCTCGGCCTGATAAGCGCCGGAGATGATGCCGACCGCAAGCGCACCGGCAGCGAAGGACGGCAGGCCGAGAAAGCCCTCATAGCCCATCGACTGGCCGATCGCGGTAATGGCTGAGGAGCCACCGAAATAGATCAGATAGATGATCAACAGCTCCGGCACGCCGCGAAAGACTGTGGTGTAGATATGGCCGATCGTGGCGAGCGCGAAATTACCGGAGAGTTTAGCCGCCGCGATGATCGCGCCGAGCACCGCACCGATCGCCAGCGCGGTGGCGGTGACGCTGAGTGTCAACAGCGTGCCGAGAAGCAGAAATGCTCCCCATCCTGTTGAGCCGAAACCAATGAGTTCGATTGTCGCCATGGGCCTTCCCAGCGCTTTCGTCGTCGTTATGACGGGCGGTCAGAATAGCACGTGGTCTCCGATCACAAAGCGGAGACCACGGGACGCGGCATTCTGTCGAAAGCTTAGTTCTGCGGGCTGACGTCGACCTTGAACCACTTCATGGAGAGGTTTTTGACCGTGCCGTCGGCAAGTGTCGACTTGATGGCTTCGCTGAGCTTGTCCCGCAGGTCCGTGTCGGCCTTGCGGATGCCGAGGCCTTCACCTTCACCCCAGATCGAGCCGACGATTTCCGGGCCGGTAAAGGCGAGCGTATCGTTAGCGGATGCAAAGGCGTTGGCGAAGTAGACGGCATCGTCGAAGCCGAGGTCGATACGGCCGTTCTGAAGGTCGAGATCGCGGTCGGCGCCCGTCTTGTATTCGCGGATTTCGGCGATGCTGCCGAAATTGTCATAGACGAACTTGGCGTAGACGGTTGCCGCCTGGATGCCGATCGTCTTGCCCTTGAAGACTTCCTTGAGTGCGTCGATTTCCTTTACGCCGGTCTGGCCGGGCGTCATCTTAATCGTAGCACCTGTGCCGGCGGCATTGGCAAGCGGGCTGTCCTTGGCGGTGGCAAAGGCTGCCGGCGTCGCGGCATAGGGAATGGTGAAGTCGATGACCTGCTTGCGCTCATCTGTGATCGACAGTGCATCCATGATGACGTCGAACTTGCCGGCATTCAGCGCCGGGATCATGCCGTCCCAGTCGGATGCGACCAGGGTGCATTCGATCTTGGCGCGTTCGCACAGGATCTTGGCAAGCTCCGGTTCGAAGCCGCCGAGCGAGCCGTCGGCATTGGTGAGGTTCCAGGGAGCGTAGGCGCCTTCGAGCGTGATGGTCGCCTTCGTCCAGTCCTTGGCGGCGGCAGGAGCCGCAAAGGCGGCTGCCGTCATCGCGCAGGAAAGAAGTATCGTGCTCAGCTTCATTGATGTGATCTCCTCTGAGATTGGACAGACCTTGCGGTATGAATGCCGATCTTTGCCGGCTTGCCCGTCCTGATCCTTCGTTTCATTCTAGGATCGGCAGGTTGTATAGGGTACCATATGAAATATTTTATGATATGCAAGTGGAAAGTCGATTTAAAAGGCAGATTCCACTCATGCAAAGGGAATAGGCAATGAAGCGTTCCGGCGAGATGAAACGCGAACTGGCGGAGAATGACGGTGGCCCGCTTTATGCTGGCGTCAAGCAGGTCATTCTCGACCGGATCCGCAGCGGCGAATGGCCGCCGCGCCACCGCGTGCCCTCCGAAAACGAGCTGGTGGTGGAGCTCGGCGTCAGCAAGATGACCGCCAACCGGGCGCTCCGCGAATTGGCGAACGAGGGCGAACTCCTCCGCATCCAGGGCGTCGGTTCCTTCGTTGCGGAACGCAAGGGGTATTCGGCGCTCTTCGAGGTGCGCAATATCGCCGACGAGATCGCTGAGCGCGGCCACGTGCATGAGGCTGATGTCATCGTTCTGGCTGAGGAGACGGCCTCCCCGGAGGTTGCTGATGCGCTGGAGCTTGAGATTGGTGCCCCTGTTTTCCACTCGCTCATCGTCCATAGCGAGAATGGCGTACCTGTTCAGATCGAGGATCGCTTCGTCAATCCGGGGGCGGTGCCGGACTATCTGGCGCAGGACTTTTCGACGCTGACGCCCAATGCCTATCTGACGGCAGCGGCACCCCTCAGCGCGTCGGAGCATATCGTCGAGGCGGTGGTGCCGCGCGCCTGGGAATGCAAGCTGCTGACAATCCTGCAGAATGAACCATGCCTTGCCATCCGCCGCCGCACCTGGTCGGCCCGCCAGGTGGTTTCCACAGCCCGTCTCGTCTATCCCGGACACCGCTACAGGCTGGAAACGCGCAGCGGCAAGATCTTCGAGGAATGATCCAGTTGTATATGGAACTTGCTCCGAAAAAGCTGTGTTTCCAGCAGCGTTCATGGCTTTTCCGCCCTGTCGATTGAAATGGCGTAGAAAAGCGCCCGACCGTCGAGGCTCAGCCTGTCCCCTTTGCTGTCTTCGAACAGCAGCGCATCACCGGCGCTAAGCTCGATCCTCTCCGTGCCTGCGTGCACCGTTAGGTTTCCGTTGGCGCAGAAGAGCATGGAGGTTGCCTGCGCAAACTCCTCACTTCTCCCGCCATCGATCTTGAGCCGCGCGACAGTGTGCCTGACGGCACTGCGCCGGGTCATGACGTTCAGGTCGGTGATCGCTCCATCAGGCAGCGTTGCCGAGACCGCAATGTCGGCAGCAAAGGCGAGTGGATCGCTTTCCTGCGTCAACAGCACCGGATCGCGCCCCTCGATGAGGAGCCGCATGCCATTGCCTTCCAGGATCGACAGCGTGCGGTCGATCCCGGGAAAGACGGAAAAAGGCCCGTCGGAGGCGACGCTTGCCATGCTGACCCGCCAGTCGAAATCGGCAAGCCCGGCACCTTCAGGCGAAATGGCGATTTCCACCGTTTCGCCGCCGCCGTTCTTCCACGGCATGCGCTTGTGATCGGCAGCCCGCAAGACCTTCATGGCTCAGTTTCCAAGGATACCGGGCAGGCGAAGGCCCTTTTCCTTGGCGCAATCGATGGCGATGTCATAGCCGGCATCGGCATGGCGCATGACACCGGTCGCCGGATCGTTCCAAAGTACGCGTTCCAGGCGGCGGGCCGCATYGTCAGTGCCGTCGGCGCAGATGACCATGCCGGAATGCTGCGAGAAGCCCATGCCGACGCCGCCGCCATGATGCAGCGAAACCCAGGTGGCGCCTGAGGCAGTGTTGAGCAGAGCGTTCAGGAGCGGCCAGTCGGAGACGGCGTCCGAACCGTCCTTCATCGCTTCCGTCTCGCGGTTCGGCGAGGCGACGGAGCCGGAATCGAGGTGATCGCGGCCGATGACGACGGGCGCTTTCAGTTCGCCGTTCCTGACCATCTCGTTGAAGGCAAGGCCGAGCCGGTGGCGATCACCGAGGCCGACCCAGCAGATGCGTGCGGGCAGGCCCTGGAAGGCGATGCGCTCGCGCGCCATGTCGAGCCAGTTATGCAGGTGCTTGTTGTCGGGCAGCAGCTCCTTCACCTTGGCATCGGTCTTGTAGATATCTTCCGGATCGCCCGAGAGCGCTGCCCAACGGAACGGACCGATGCCGCGGCAGAAGAGCGGCCGGATATAGGCGGGCACGAAGCCGGGGAAGGCGAACGCGTTTTCCAGGCCCTCGTCCTTGGCGACCTGGCGGATATTGTTGCCGTAATCGAGTGTGGGAACACCGGCATCCCAGAAGGCGACCATCGCCTCCACATGCGCCTTCATCGAGGCGCGGGCAGCAACTTCGACGGCCTTCGGATCGCTCTCGCGCTTGGCCTTGGCTTCGGCAACGGTCCAGCCGACCGGCAGGTAGCCGTTGCGCGGATCATGCGCCGAGGTCTGGTCGGTGACGATGTCGGGGCGCGGGCCGCCTGCCTTCATGCGACGAACGAGTTCCGGGAAGATTTCGGCGGCATTGCCGACGAGACCAACCGACTTTGCTTCGCCGGTCTTGGTCCATTTGTCGATCATGGCAAGCGCTTCGTCCAGTGTATGGGCCTTTTCGTCGACATAGCGGGTACGGAGGCGAAAATCGATGCGGGTTTCATCGCATTCAACGGCAAGGCAGCAGGCGCCGGCCATGACGGCGGCCAGAGGCTGTGCGCCGCCCATGCCGCCAAGTCCGCCGGTCAGGATCCACTTGCCCGTGAGATTGCCGTCATAGTGCTGACGACCGGCTTCGACGAAGGTCTCGTAAGTGCCCTGGACGATGCCTTGCGTACCGATATAGATCCATGAGCCGGCCGTCATCTGGCCGTACATGGCAAGGCCCTTCTTATCCAGCTCGTTGAAATGATCCCAGGTCGCCCAATGCGGCACGAGATTGGAATTGGCGATCAGCACGCGCGGCGCATCCTTGTGCGTGCGGAAAACGCCGACCGGCTTGCCGGACTGTACGAGCAGCGTCTCGTCCTCGTTCAGCGTCTTCAGCGTTGCGACGATGCGGTCGAAATCGTCCCAGGTGCGGGCGGCGCGGCCGATGCCGCCATAGACGACGAGCTCATGCGGATTTTCGGCGACATCGGGGTCGAGATTGTTCATGAGCATGCGCAGCGGTGCTTCGGTCATCCAGCTCTTGGCGTTCAGCTGATCGCCGCGCGGCGCACGGACGTCGCGGATATTGTGGCGCGGGTTTACGGTCATGATGATGTTCCCTTGTTTAGCGTTTCAGACCGAGCGCGATCTCTTCGATCCGCGTCAGGATGGATTTGAGATGGATGCGCAGATTGTCGGCCTCCTCCTCGTCATAGGCGAAGGGCGGTGCCTCGGTTGCAAGATGCGTGGATTGGGCAAGCTCCATCTGGATGGCGTGTACGCCGGTTTCCGGCCTGCCGTAATGACGCGTGGTCCACCCACCCTTGAAGCGGCCGTTCAGGATGCTGTCGTAACCCGCCGCGGCCGCGGCAATGGCGACGGTCGCCTGCTCGATTGCCGGATCGCAGGTCTTGCCCATATCCGTGCCTATATTGAAATCCGGCAGCTTGCCCTCGAAGAGGAAGGGGATGTGGGAGCGGATCGAGTGGCAGTCGTAAAGGACGACGACGCCGTGAATGGCTTTCACCCGCTCGATCTCGGCTGCAAGGGCGGCGTGGTAGGGCGCATGGTAGTCGCGTAGCCTGATGGCGATATCGGCTTCGGTCGGCTCCGCTCCCTTCTTCCAGATCGCCTTGCCGTCGAAATCCGTCTCGGGGATCAGCCCGGTCGTGTTCTGGCCCGGATAGAGGCTGGTGCCAGAGGGATCGCGGTTGGCGTCAAGCACGTAGCGGTGGAAGGTGGCGCGTACGCTGGTCTGGTTTTCGAGCAAACCGTCATAGAGATGGTGGATGTGCCAGTCGGTATCAGCGAGCAGGCGGCCATTGTCATCAAGGCGCTCCCAGATATCAGCGGGAACATCGGTGCCCGTATGGGGAAAGCCGAGGATGACGGGGGAGGTGCCTTGCTTGACCTCGAAAACGGACATGTCAGATCTCCAGAACGGGCAAAATGCCGCTTGAAACGGATGCGTTGAGACCGCCATTTGCAACAAGCGTCGTTGCAGCCTTCAGGTCATTGGCCATGTACCGGTCCTCCTCCAGAGATGGCACCACGGTGCGGATGGCAGCGATGGCATTGCGAAGCTCGGGACTGGTCGCAAGCGGTGCGCGAAGCTCCACGCCCTGTGCGGCGGTCAGCGCCTCGATGCCGATGATGCTGAAGAGGTTTTCGGTCATTGGCAGAAGCCGTCGCGCACCGTGGCAGGCCATGGAGACATGGTCCTCCTGATTGGCCGATGTCGGCGTCGAATCGACAGAAGCCGGATGCGACATCTGCTTGTTCTCGCTCATCAGTGCGGCAGACGTGACCTCGGCGATCATCAGGCCGGAATTGAGCCCAGGCTTCTTGGCGAGGAAGGCCGGCAAGCCGTAGGAAAGGGCTGGATCGACCAGCAGTGCGATACGGCGCTGCGCGATCGCCCCGATCTCGCAGACCGCAAGGGCGATCTGGTCGGCGGCGAAGGCCACGGGCTCGGCGTGGAAATTGCCTCCGGAGACGACCGAATTGTCTGACAGGACCAGTGGATTGTCGGTCACCGCATTGGCTTCGATTTCCAGCGTGCGGGCGACCGAGCGCAGGAGATCGAGGCAGGCGCCGTCGACCTGCGGCTGGCAGCGGATGCAATAGGGATCCTGAACGCGCTCATCACCCTCGATATGGCTCTGGCGGATCGGCGAGTTTTCAAGCAGCGCCCGCAGGGCCGCCGCCGTATCGATCTGGCCGCGATGGCCTCGCAGCGTATGGATATCGGGATGGAACGGTGCCGATGAGCCCATGGCGGCATCGGTCGACATGGCGCCGGTGATCAGCGCCGATTGCGCTGCCCGGTGCGCCCGGAAAAGACCGGCCAGCGCCAGGGCCGTCGAAGTCTGCGTGCCGTTGATGAGCGCCAGCCCTTCCTTCGCGGCCAATACGACTGGCTGAAGCCCGGCTTTGACAAGCGCGGTTGCGCCATGCAGCCTTTCGCCACCGAAGAAGGCTTCGCCGTGACCCATCATCACTGCCGTCATGTGGGCAAGCGGCGCAAGATCGCCGGAAGCGCCGACAGAACCCTTTTCCGGGATCACCGGGATGACGCCCCGCGCCATCATCGCTTCGATCAGCCGCACGATGTCGAGCCGCACGCCGGAGGCGCCGCGGCCGAGAGAAACGAGCTTCAGCGCCATGATCAGGCGAACCACATTTTCCGGCAGCGGCTCGCCGACGCCACAGCAATGGGACAGGATGAGATTGCGCTGGAGTGTGGCCACATCGGCGCTGTCGATCTTGATCGAAGCGAGTTTACCGAAGCCGGTATTGATGCCGTAGACCGGCGCATTGCCGGCGGCGATCTCGGCAATACGTTTCGCCGCCTTGAGGATCCMCGCATTAAATGACGGGTCGAGCTTTGCCGGAATGCCCGTCCAGTAGATGGTTGCGAGGTCCTGAAGTGAAACGGAACCCGGATGGAGGGTGATGGTCATCGGTTGATCCTCTGGCCCTTGAAGATGTGCGCATAGAGTGGGTTGAAGCCGATGCGGTAGACGAGCTCGGCCGGGCTCTCGATGTTCCAGATCGCCAGATCGGCGGACTTGCCGGCTTCGATCGTGCCGGTCTCAGCAAGCAAGCCAAGAGCGCGAGCGCCTTCGCGCGTCGCTCCGGCAATGCATTCTTCCACGGTCAGCCCGAAGAGTGTGGCCGACATATTCATGGTCAGGAGCAGCGAGGTAAGCGGCGAGGTGCCGGGGTTGCAGTCGGTGGCGACTGCGATGTGCACGCCGGCCTGGCGCAGGGCCTGAACCGGCGGCTTCTGCTTTTCGTTGATCGCATAGAAGGCACCCGGAAGCAGAACGGCAACAGTGCCGGCCGCAGCCATTGCCCGTGCGCCATCCTCATCCAGATATTCCAGATGATCGGCCGAAAGCGCGCCATAGGAAGCAGCGAGTTTTGCGCCGCCGAGATTGGAAAGCTGTTCGGCATGAAGCTTGACGGGAATAGCAAGCGAGCGGGCCTTGTCGAAGACTCGGCTAATCTCATTCACCGAGAAGGCAATGCCTTCGCAGAAGCCGTCGACCGCGTCGACGAGGCCTTCCGCGTGTGCCTGTTCCAGTCCGGGCAGGACGACATCGGAAATGTAATCCTGGTTTCGTCCCTTATATTCGACGGGCGTCGCGTGAGCGCCGAGATAGGAGGTGACGACGCGTACCGGGCGGACCGTTCCAAGGGTTCGCGCGGCCCGAAGCATCCTCAGTTCCGCCTCGATATTGAGGCCATAGCCGGATTTGATTTCGATCGTGGTGACACCTTCCGACAGCAGCGTATCCAGCCGCGGCAGCGCCGCCTCGACCAGTCCCTCGACGGACAGCGCATTGGTTGCCTTCACCGAGGAGACGATGCCGCCGCCGGTCCGGGCAATTTCTTCATAGGTGGCGCCCTCAAGGCGCATCTCGAATTCGCGGGCGCGATTGCCGCCATAGACGATGTGCGTATGGCAGTCGACAAGGCCCGGCGTGACCCAGCGGCCCTCAAGGTCGATGATCTCTGCTGTCTCGATCAGAGCGGAGGGGAGTTCGCCTTCCGACCCGGCAAACAGGATGCGCCCGCCCTCGGAAACGATGGCACCTTTTTCGACAATGCCGAGGCCCGAAATATCCTCCCGCAGCGTCGCTAGGCGCGCATTGCGCCAAAGCGAACGGGTGCTCGAACCGCGGCTCGATCCAGAAAATTTGTTCCCACTCATCAGCTTTACGCCTTTCTTTATGGGTGAATATGTATATACATAATAACAGTGGTGACAAGTGGAATTTATGGCCCTGTGCACAAAGGCAAGCGGACGGGCTTCATAAGAAGGAAGGGGAGCAATCATGACGAAACTTCATGCGACGACTGCCTTGCTGGCCGAAGGCTGGCGCAAGAATGTGCGCCTGACGCTTTCAGGCGGGCGGATTGCTGCAATCGAGACAGATGTCGCGCCTGATGTCGGTGACGAGCGCCACGCCGTTCTCCTTCCCGCGATGCCAAATCTCCATAGCCACGCCTTTCAGCGGGCCATGGCCGGCCTTGCGGAAGTCCGTGGTCCGGCCAATGACAGCTTCTGGAGCTGGCGCACAGTCATGTACAAATTCGCGCTGTCGATGACGCCCGAGCATGTCGAGGCGGTGGCCGCCAAGCTTTATATGGAAATGCTGGAAGCCGGCTTCTGCCGTGTCGGCGAATTCCACTATCTGCATCATGACAAGGACGGCGGTGCCTATGCCAATATCGCCGAGATGGCCGAACGGATTGGTGCCGCAAGTGCGGAGACCGGAATCGGATTGACGCTGTTGCCGGTGCTTTATGCCCATTCCGGTTTCGGCGGGGCAGCACCCATCGAGGGGCAGCGCCGCTTCATCAATTCCGCCGAAAGTTTTGTGCGGCTGATGGAAGCCTGCAGGCAGATTACCGGCAAGCTTGAAGGCGCCGAACTCGGCGTCGCGCCGCATAGCCTCAGGGCCGTCACGCCGGAGGAACTCTCGGTCGCCATCGAGCTCGCGGCCGATGGCCCGATCCACGTTCATGTCGCCGAACAGGTCAAGGAAGTTGAGGATTGCCTTGCCTGGTCCGGCGCCAGACCGGTGCAATGGCTGCTCGACCATGCACCGGTCGATCAGCGCTGGTGTCTCATCCATGCAACCCATATGACCGAGGACGAAACCCGCCGCATGGCAAAAAGCGGCGCCATTGCCGGGCTCTGCCCGATCACCGAAGCCAATCTCGGCGATGGCACCTTTTCCGCGCCGTTTTTCCTCTCCGAAGGCGGGCGCTTCGGCATCGGCTCGGATTCCAACATTCTGATTTCTATTTCCGAAGAGCTGCGCCAACTCGAATATTCCGAGCGCCTAGCGCTCCGCGCCCGCAATGTCATTGCATCGAGTGGCGGCTCCACCGGTCAGGCCCTGTTCGAGCAGGCGCTTACCGGCGGCGGTGCGGCGCTGAAGGCGCCGGCCGGTCTTTTGGCCGGCAACTATGCCGACATGCTGTCGCTTGATGCTGGCGCCGTTCCTTATCTCTCCGAAAACCAGCTGTTGGATCACTGGATCTTTGCCGGCGGTGTCACGGTCGATAGTGTCTGGGCACTCGGCCGCAAGCAGGTCGAAAACGGCCGCCATCGGCGTCGGGACCAGATTGACCGCCGCTTCATTGCCGCCATGAACGAGCTCTTGGCGGCATGACGATCTTTCCTCCCCGCTGCTTCGGCATTACAGCGAGAAAAGAGCCGGAGCGCAATGATGAATGAACCCAAGGAAACGACCTTACACCAGCGCATCCTCACGGATATCGAAGGTCGCATCGTCTCGGGCGAATGGCCGCCGGGTTATCGCATTCCATTCGAAATAGAGCTGACGAAGCAATACGACTGCTCCCGGATGACGGTGAACAAGGCTCTGACTCAGCTTGTGAAAGCCGGTCTCATCGAGCGCCGCAAGAAATCCGGCAGCTTCGTCATGCAGCCTCAGGCGCAGTCCGCGGTGCTCGAAATCCACGATATCAAGGCAGAGGTTCAGTCCCTCAACCTCGCCTATTCCTTCAAGGTCGCAAAGCGTGTCCGCAGGAAGGCGCAGGCCCTGGACCGGCAGATGCTCGATCTGCAGCAGAATTCCAGCCTCGTCGAAATCGTCTGCACGCATTATGCCGGAGCGAAGCCCTTTTGCCTGGAAAAGCGGCTCATCAACCTGCAAACGGTGCCCGAAGCAGCCGGCGAGGAATTCGAGGAAACGGCCCCCGGTCCCTGGTTGCTGAGCCAGGTTCCGTGGAGTACGGCCGAGCACAAGATCTTTGCGATCGGCGTCGATGAGGAGGAAGGCGCCATGCTCTCCATTCCGGCGTCAACCGCGTGTCTGGTTGTCGAACGACGCACCTGGAACAAGTCCGGCCCGGTTACGCATGTGCGCTTCGTTTACCCCGGCAATCGCCACGCGCTCTATGCGCGTTTTACGCCGGAAGCGGTGAAATAGGCCGGAACCATAAACTAAAAAGCGTCCGGTCACCTCGTATGACCGGACGCCCGTTATTGCCGCCGCACTGGGTCAACAGCTTCCCATAGAAAGCGGTTTCAGCGCCGTCAACATCCCCAAATTCAGGGTATTGCGAAAGTCGACGCTTACGATCAAACCGTAGATGCTGGACCGTTCCCAATTCCGTTTTTCGGAACCCAGCCCAGCACCGATCCGGCCTTGGCATTGGAAACCGGCCCGCCTGAATCGACAATGTTGAAGGCGCCGCCCACAGCTGTCTGGACGGCCAGCAGGGCAGCGCGCGCAGCGTCCTCGACATGCACGGTCACAGGCCCGTTCGGAGCGTCGGAGCCGGTTGCAGGCCCATAGAGCAGGCCATATCGCAGCACCGTCCCGGCAATGCCGGTAGTGCCGAGCGTAAGCGCTTCAAGCGTCCTGATTGCCACCGCGCTCTCCTGAAGCGGCGTCTCCTCGGTGAGCGGCGTGGCACCTGTCTGATAAGCCCAGGCGATGCTTTGCGAGATCAGCCGCTTCACCCCGGCCTTAACAGCGGCGTCGACAAGATTCTTGGTTCCCACTTCGCGCAGGTGGGCATTGCGGATGCGCCCCTCCTCGATCAGCGCCGGCTCCAGGCCATAGGGAAGGTCGGTTAGTTGATGGACGACGATGTCAGGTTTTGCCTGCCGTAGGGCTTCGGTGAGTGCCGCAGCATCGAAGACATCGATGACGACAGGTATGGCACCCGCCTGGCGCAGATGGTCCTGACGCTCGGGCTTTCGGGTGGTGCCGTAAACCTGAAAACCGGCCTCTTTGAGCATGGGGACAAGCCTGCGTCCGATCGCTCCAGTCGCACCGGCAAGAAAGATGGTTTCAGCCATTGGGTATTCCTCGAAATTCTATCACGATTAGATAAGGCGCTATCCCATACGCTTGGCCCGCGAAACAGAGACAAAAAGCCTCAATTGGACTAGACCAAGGCCAGCTTCATCCGTGATCGGCAACCGCTGTGCAGATAGCCTTGAGCCTGATGCAAAGCGATCGGGCCGTCTGCCGGCTTGCTACATTGGTGAACCCGAGGAGCAGGCCGCCGATGGAGGGCGATCCCATCTGCCACGACGACAGCGGCTGCAGGCCCAAACCTTCAGCGTGGGCCAGCTCCCCGATCTTGCTGTAGAGTGACCCCACTCCCCTGATCTGCACGACGAGATGCAGCCCGGCAGGCGGCGAGACAATCGCGATCCCGTCGCCGAAAACCTCGCGCAGGGCATCGGCCAGAAACTCTCGGCGCTCGGCATAGAGCGAGCGCATTTTCTTCAGATGGCGGATGAAATAACCCTGCTCCATGAATTCGGCGACGACGGCCTGATGGAATTCCGGGCAACCGGCGCTCATAAACCGGCTGGCGCGTTCGAAATTGCCGACCTCCGACAGCGGCGCGACGAGATAGGCGAGCCGGAGCGCCGGAAAGAGAACCTTGCTGAACGAGCCGGTAAACAACACACGTTCGTTCCGGTCCATGGCTTTCAGCGATAGCGGCGGCCGGCGATTGTAGCGATACTCGCTGTCGTAATCGTCCTCGACGATCCAGCGCTGCCCTTCCTCCGCCCATTTGAGCAGCTCGGCGCGGCGCTCCATCGACATCATCACGCAAAGCGGGCTCTGATTGGCAGGCGTGACGACGGCGAAACGTGCGTCGGGCGCACGCCGTCGGCCTTCTTCCACCACCATGCCGTCCTGATCGACAGGCACCGGATGAAGCCTCGTCTTCAGCGACAGCAGGAATTCCCGAACGATGGGATAGCCTGGATCTTCGAACCAGATGCCGTCGCCCGGTTGGTAGAGTGTGCGCATGATGAGATCGAGGCTGGCGCGATGGCCTGATGTCACGAAGACCTGTTCCGGCCGGCAGGCAATGCCGCGTGAGAAGGTGAGGTAGGCCGCAATATGCTCACGCAGTGCCATGAGGCCGGCAGGCCCTGGATAGGCGAGCTTTTCTGCCCCCACCTTCCGCGCCTCCCGATTGACGAGCCTGCTCCAGGTCTTTAGCGGAAAGGCGTCGAGTGCGGGAAGGCCGAGCTGCAGGGGTCGGACTTCGGGCCACTGTTTGAGCCCTTCGCTGCTTGCAATCGATATTGGCGCGGATGGCGCACTCGCTTTAGGCCGTCGCGCATCGACGAAGGTACCGGCGGTGCCGCGAAACTCGAAATAGCCTTCCTCGGCCAGAATCTGATAGGCGAGGTTGACCGTTCCGCGCGACAGCCCGAGTTCGCTCGCCAGCGCCCGAACCGAGGGCACCCTGTCTCCGGGCGCCAGCCTGCCTTCGGCGATGGCCGCTTTGAAGCGGGCTGTCACCTGCAGGTAGATCGGCCTGATATCTTCGGACGAAAGCGTGATGCTGGTGGCGTCTTCCGGTTTTTGCTTCGCCATGACAGCCGTTCTTTTCAAGACAGCGCGTGTGCTGCCGGCGCTACGATCCCATGAGGGCAGACGTTAGACCGAAGACTGGATCGGCAGCAAGTTGGCGATCGGCCTGCGCCAGGGCTTGCTCGGCAACATCCGGTCTCACCAAACCCTGCAGGCGGATGAAGCGCACATCCTCAAGGCCGATCGTCGCCAGAACATGGGTGAGATAAGCAGAGAGATAGTCGGGTTGGCGGGCCTGCGGACCGTGATAGACTCCACCCGAACCGACGACGATGAGCGTCGGGCGATCGGCGAGCAGGCCGACCTTATAGCCATCCCGATAGGTAAAGCTGCGCCCGCCGCGCAGCACATAGTCGATCCAGAGTTTCAGCGATGCCGGCACCGAAAAATTATGCATGGGTGTGGCGACGATCAGGTAATCGCAGACTTCGACCTCACGGATCAGCATTTCCGAATCGGCAAAATCGGGCGCGTCATGTTCAGCCTGGCCGATGATCGCGTCGGCATAGGCTGCCCTGATCGGCGAAGCATGGAGGCGCGAAAGGTCGCGTTCGACGAGTGCAGTGTCGGAGTAGGCGCTGAGCAGATTACTGGCTGCCTTTTTCGCCAGCGTATAGGCGCGCGATGCCGTGCCCATGGGGCTCGCATTGAGAAGCAGGATGGTCTTCATGCGCCGGTCTCCTCCAGAGCCTGACTGAAATGCAGGCCGCGGGAAAGAAGCCCGTTGCGGAAGTAGAAGCGCTGGGCGAGGGAATTAGCAAGCCCGGTGTCGAGCACCAGAAAGACGCGGCGATCGGCTTTTGCCAGCCTTCGCACCTCGACAATCAGGCCCGCGCCGAGTTGAGAGCGTTGGCTCGCCTGGCTGACCACAAGGTCGTCTATATAGGTGAAGCGGCCATAGATGAGGTTTTCAAGATGGCGATAGCCCGCCAGTCCCGAGAGCTTGCCATCCTGCCATATGCCGAGAAGCTTATAGCCCTCGCGCTGCTGCCGCTCGATGCGCTCGCGATAGATGTCGGCATCGTGGAGTTGCTGTCGCAACTCGCGCATGACAGGAAAGCTCTCGGCGATATCCTCTCTGGTTTCGATATGCTTGAAGATCATGTTCTGCTCTTGCTGAATTGAGATCGGCAAGAGCTAAGCCGTCCTTGGCCCGCTCAACAGAACCAAGAATCGAGAGATCGACTGGGCCAACAAAAGGCCATCAAGCGTCCTGTGCTTCCGGAATGAGCGGCGGAACCTGGATGACGACAGGCTTGTTCGCTCCGGATTCGATGAGCTCGAAGACCTTGTTCAACATGCCTGGCACATCCTGGCGCACCATCTCGATGCCATTTCCGAGTAAGGTGACAAAGGGGTCCCAGTCGAAGCAGCCGAGCACCAGACTGCGGTCGTCGAGATGACCGGAGCGGCGGATCCAGCGCATGACGCCTTCAAGCGAGATCGTCGAATTGATGAACATGCCCTTGGGCAGCGCGTTGGCCCCAAGGGCGCGCTCGTCCAATGCCTTTTCAGCCTTTTCCGGCGCATAGCCGCAGGCAAGGATATTCTCTTCATGAACGGAAACGCCGAGGTCGGCATGGGCCGCGCGGAAGCCGCGGATACGTTCGGCCGTGTTGTGGTCGCTGCCGCGGCCGCCGATGAAGAGCAGCGGCTCCATCTTGCCGAGCCGCTGCTCGCTGTTTTTCAGAATGCGGCGCGTCAGCTCGCGGGCACCGGCAAAGTTGTCCGATATGACCGACGGGGCGAGCGCGCCGGGCAGGTCGAGATTGAGGCTGCGCACGCCTGCGGCCGCGCACATTTCGGTGATCCGGTCGGGATCGGTCGCGCCCGTCGCGATCAGGCATTCGACCTGGTAGGACAGCATGGTGCGCGCGGCCTCGACCTCGAGCTCCGGGTCGCGGCGTGTGCAGGTGATGATCGGGAAAAGGCCGCGCGCACGCGCCATGTCTTCGAACAGTTCGACGATCGAGCCGAAGTAGCGGTTATCGTATTTCGGCACGATCATGCCGATAATGTGGGACTTTTCACGCCTTAGCAGGCTCGCCTGCATGTTCAGCGCATAACCCTGTTCCTCGGCGATCCGCATGATCTTTTCGGCAAGTTGGCTGCTGATCCTGCGTTTCTTCCAGTTGCCGTTGAGCACGGCGCTGACGGCGCTGGCCGATGTGCCGGCAAGGGCCGCCAGATCATAGATCGTCGTCCTCTTCGTCTGCTTGACGTGATTCAAAATGTCTTTCTCCATTTGGCCTAACTTGACATCAATCGGCAGAAGTGGCAATTCTTGCTTCATCGATTGAGCAAGCTTGCGCAATCGATGATACAAACCGGTCAACGGACCGGTACAGGGAGGTATTTCTAAGAAGCTACGGAGAGGTTGTCCTTTTGCGGGGACGCTTTGCTCGTCGTTTTCATGGCGGCGACGGCGGCGGCGAGCGGGCGAACCGTGGTGACTTCCAGCAATGCCTGGGCCTGTCTATCGATCACACCAAGGAGGAGAAAATGAATTATCGCAATTTGCTTATGGCCTCGGCGACCGTTTTCATCGGTTTTGCCGGCATGGCCTCGGCTCAGGAAGCGGCGACCGTCGCCTTCCTAATGCCCGACCAGGCATCCACCCGCTATGAGCAGCACGACTTCCCCGGCTTCAAGGCCGAGATGGAGAAGCTTTGCCCGAAGTGCACGGTGATCTATCAGAACGCCAATGCCGACGCCTCGCTGCAACAGCAGCAGTTCAACTCGGTCATCGCCCAGGGCGCTAAAGTGGTCGTTCTCGACCCTGTGGATTCTGCCGCTGCGGCCGGTCTCGTCGAAATCGCCCAGTCCCAGGACGTCAAGGTCATCGCCTATGACAGACCGATCCCGGACAAGCCGGCCGATTATTACGTCTCCTTCGACAATGAAGGCATCGGCTATGCGATCGCCAAGTCGCTCGTCGAGCATTTGAAGGCTTCAGGTGTTGCCGATGGCGCCGGCGTGCTCGAAATCAACGGCTCGCCAACCGATGCGGCTGCCGGCCTTATCCGCGACGGCATTCATCGCGGCCTCAAGGAATCCGCCTATAAGACGCTGGCCGAATATGACACGCCGGAATGGGCGCCGCCGAAGGCACAGGAATGGGCTGCAGGCCAGATCACCCGTTTTGGCGCCGACATCAAGGGCGTCGTCGCCGCCAATGACGGCACGGCAGGTGGTGCGATCGCCGCCTTCAAGGCCGCCGGCGTGAAGCCGGTTCCGCCGGTCACCGGCAATGATGCGACGATCGCAGCCCTTCAGCTCGTCATTTCCGGCGACCAGTACAACACGATTTCCAAGCCGTCGGAGATCGTTGCTGCTGCTGCCGCCAATGTGGCAGTGCAGATGATCAAGGGCGAAAAGCCTGAGGCCAAGACGACGCTCTACAATACGCCGTCGCAGCTTTTCGTTCCCGCCGTCGTGACTGCGGAGAACATCAAGGCGGAAATCTTCGACAAGAAGATCCAGACCGCCGAGCAGATCTTCACCGGCGAATATGCCGAAGGCTGCAAGAAGCTTGGTATTACCAACTAAACGCGCTTGAGTGAGCTCCGGCCGCGTTCGTCGCGGCCGGATGCCCCTATTGGCAGGAAAGGCTGCACGATGAGCAGGGATGTGAAGGATATGCCGGAGAGAGGAGAGACGATCCTCCGGTTGAGCAATATTTCCAAAAATTTTGGCGCGGTTTCGGCGCTGACCGATATCGAGCTCGAAGTGAAAGCCGGTGAGGTTGTGGCGCTGGTCGGCGATAACGGTGCCGGCAAATCGACACTTATCAAGGTCCTTGCTGGCGTGCACCAGCCGTCCTCCGGAACGATCGAATTCTGCGGCAGCAATGTCACGCTCGAGAGCCCCGGCAAGGCGTTGGAGCTCGGCATCGCCACCGTCTTCCAGGATCTTGCGCTCTGCGAGAACCTCGATGTGGTCGCCAATCTCTTTCTTGGCCACGAAATGTCCCCCTGGAGCCTCGATGAGGTGGCCATGGAGGTGCGCGCCTGGACGTTGCTCAGAGAACTCGCCGCCCGTATCCCCTCAGTGCGCGAGCCGATTGCCTCCCTTTCGGGCGGCCAGCGCCAGACGGTTGCCATCGCCCGCTCGTTGCTGCTCGATCCGAAGATCATCATGCTCGACGAGCCGACAGCAGCCCTTGGCGTTGCCCAGACCGCGGAAGTGCTCAACCTCATCGAGCGCGTTCGCGAGCGCGGCCTCGGCGTCATCATTATCAGCCACAACATGGAAGACGTGCGCGCCGTGGCGGACCGCATCGTGGTATTGCGCCTCGGGCGCAACAACGGTGTCTTTACGCCCGACTCTTCCAACCAGGAGCTCGTCGCTTCCATCACCGGCGCTACCGAAAACGCTGTGTCCCGCCGGATCGAGCGCAAGACCGGCGCGCCCCATGAAACCAGCGGGAGGCCTGCATGAGCCAGAAGATATCAAATCCCATCAGCAAGCCGGCCGCTGCTCTCGATCGCAGTGACGAACGCGTCCGCCACGACGACAACGTTCGCGGTATGATCAAGGCCTTCTTCGACCGCGTACGGTCGGGCGATCTTGGCATGCTGCCAGTCTTCGTCGGCCTCGTCGTCATCTCGACGGTCTTTTCATTGCTCAATCCGGTGTTTCTGGCACCGAACAATCTCGTCAACCTGCTGTTCGACTGTGCCACTGTCGGCGTGATCTCGCTCGGCATCGTCTGCGTTTTGATGCTCGGTGAAATCGATCTCTCGGTCGGCTCGATGAGCGGTCTTTCCTCCGCCATCCTCGGCGTGCTCTGGGTCAATATGGGCTGGCCGATCCCGCTGGCGATCCTGGTGGCGATCATCGCCGGTATCGTCGTCGGTACGCTTTACGCGGTTTTTTATAACAGGCTCGGCATGCCGAGCTTCGTTGCCACACTTGCCGGCCTCCTGGCACTGCTTGGCATGCAGCTTTATATCCTCGGGCCGACGGGCAGCATCAATCTGCCCTTTGCCTCGCCGCTCGTGCGCTTCGGCCAGATCCTCGTCATGCCCGACTGGCTTTCCTATATGCTGGCGCTGCTGCCGGGTCTGGTGATGGTCATCAATGAGATGCGCAAACGCCATCAGCGGCTGGCCTCCAACCTGTCTTCGCCGCCCGTCGGTACGCTTGCGGTCAAGGCCATCGTTCTGACGGCTGCTCTGGAATTTGCCGTCTACTATCTCAATCTCGGCCGTGGCGTGCCGTGGATGTTCGGCCTTTTCGTCGTAATTGCCGTTATCCTGAACTATGCGCTGACCCGCACCAAATGGGGCCGCTCCATGTTTGCCGTCGGCGGTAATCGCGAGGCCGCACGCCGCGCCGGCATCAATGTGCGCCGCATCTATCTCAGTGCCTTCGTTCTCTGCTCGACGCTCGCCACCATCGGCGGCATCCTGTCGGCCTCACGGCTCGCGTCGTCCAGCCAGCAGGCGGGCACGGGCGACGTGAACCTCAATGCCATTGCGGCGGCGGTCATTGGCGGCACCAGCCTGTTCGGCGGACGCGGCAGCGCCTATTCGGCCCTGCTCGGCATCATCGTCATTCAGGCGATTTCCAACGGGCTTACGCTTCTCAATCTCAGCTCGTCGCTGCGCTACATGATCACGGGCGCCGTCCTGGCAATCGCCGTCATCGTCGATTCGCTTGCGCGCCGGTCCCGTGTCAGCCATGGCCGCGCCTGAACCGCATTCTCAAGGAGTATTCGCATGACTGATCTCATGAAGGGCAAGGTCGCCGCCATCACCGGCGCGGCTTCGGGTATCGGGCTGGAATGCGCCCGCACCCTGCATGCCGAAGKCGCTACCGTGGTGCTCATCGACCGTGCCAAGGACAGGCTCGAGGCTCTCTGCAGGGAGATTGGTGAGGGCGCCCTGCCGCTCGTCGTCGATCTGCTCGACGGCCCGCAGGTTTCCGGAATGCTGCCGCGCATTCTGGAAGCGGCCGGCCGGCTCGATATCTTCCACGCCAATGCCGGCGCCTATATTGGCGGGCCGGTTGCCGAAGGTGATCCGGATGCCTGGGACCGTATGCTGAACCTCAACATCAATGCCGCCTTCCGTTCTGTCCATGCGGTGCTGCCGCATATGATCGCCCAGAAGTCCGGGGATATCCTCTTTACCAGCTCGATCGCCGGCGTCGTGCCCGTCGTCTGGGAGCCGATCTATACGGCTTCGAAATTCGCCGTTCAGGCCTTCGTCCACTCCACCCGCCGGCAGGTCGCCCCGCATGGCGTTCGCGTCGGCGCGGTGCTGCCTGGACCGGTCGTTACCGCGCTCCTGGATGACTGGCCGAAAGCCAAGATGGAAGAGGCGCTTGCCAATGGCAGCCTGATGCAGCCGAAGGAAGTGGCCGATGCCGTGCTGTTCATGTTGTCCAGACCGCGCAACGTCACTGTCCGCGATCTCGTAATCCTGCCGAACAGCGTCGACCTCTGAGGTTGACAGGTGCGGCTCTGGATTGCTCTAGAAACCTGATATTGCCGATTTGAATCGAGAGATCAT
The DNA here is from genome assembly GCF_056405875.1 of Rhizobium sp. P1_E6. Lineage (NCBI taxonomy): Bacteria > Pseudomonadati > Pseudomonadota > Alphaproteobacteria > Hyphomicrobiales > Rhizobiaceae > Rhizobium > Rhizobium sp. P1_E6. Next base: position 45,157 of record NZ_JBFUBG010000040.1, read on the forward strand.
GAGCGACACTTCACACGCGTCAGGAGCGGGTGCCAAACATGTCATCGGCGTCGATGTCGGCACCGGCAGCGCCCGTGCGGGCCTGTTCGACCTTAATGGCCGGATGCTTGCCTCCGCCAAGCGGGACATCACGCTCTTTCATGAGGCCGGCTCGATCGTCGAGCAGTCGAGCACCGAGATCTGGGCAGCCGTCTGTGCCTCCGTCCGCGAGGTCGTTGCCGCAAGTGGTATCGATCCGGCATCCGTGGCGGGTCTCGGTTTCGACGCGACCTGCTCGCTTGTCGTGCTAGGCGAGGGGGGCAAGCCGCTTCCCGTCGGTCCCTCCGAAGATCCGGACCGCAACATCATCGTCTGGATGGACCACCGCGCCGTTCCCCAGGCGGAGCGTATCAACGCACTCGGCCATGACGTGCTGCGTTACGTCGGCGGCCGTATCTCGCCGGAAATGGAAACGCCGAAGATCCTCTGGCTGAAGGAGAACCGCCCACAGATCTTCGATACCACTTGGCAGTTTTTCGATCTCGCAGACTTTCTCACCTGGCAGGCGACAGGTGATCTGTCGCGTTCCACCTGCACAGTCACCTGCAAATGGACTTATCTTGCCCATGAGAAGCGGTGGGATGCGTCCTATTTCCACCAGATCGGTCTCGGCGCGCTGGCCGAGGAGGGCTTCGCCCGCATCGGCCAGACCATCGTCGAGCCAGGCTCGGCGGTCGGTCAGGGCCTGACTGCAGCTGCAGCCGAGGAACTTGGCCTCACTGCGGGAACGGCGGTTGCTGCCGGCCTGATCGATGCCCATGCGGGCGGGATCGGAACCGTTGGTATTGGCGACGGCCCACAGGCCAATCTCGGCTATGTCTTCGGCACCTCGTCCTGCACCATGACCTCGACATCAAAGCCCGCCTTCGTGCCCGGCGTCTGGGGTCCCTACTACTCGGCCATGGTGCCGGGTATGTGGTTGAACGAAGGCGGCCAGAGCGCGGCAGGTGCGGCCATCGATCACCTGCTTTCCTTCCATCCGGCTGCCGCCGAGGCGCGGGAGCTGTCGAAGCGCATTGGTCTTCCGTTGCCGGTACTGCTGGCGGATAGGGCTGCGCAAAAGGCGGGTCAGCCCTCGGATGCCGTCAAACTCGTCGCAGGCATGCATGTCGTTCCCGAATTCCTCGGTAATCGTGCCCCCTTTGCCGATCCGCATGCCCGTGCCGTCATTGCCGGGCTTGATATGGAAAGAGATATCGACAGCCTGGTTGCGCTCTACGTCGCCAGCCTTTGCGGGATCGGCTATGGCCTGAGGCAGATCATCGATACGCAGGCCGATGCCGGCGTTACTATCGATAACATCGTCATCAGCGGCGGCGCCGGCCAGCATGATTTCGTGCGCCAGATGCTTGCCGATGCGAGTGGCAAGCCGGTGGTCGCAACGAAGGCTGAAGAGCCTGTCCTGCTGGGCGCTGCGATCCTCGGCGCCGTCGCCGGCGGGCTGTTTGCCGATATGCGTGAAGCCATGACGAAACTGTCGTCAGCCGAAGAGACCTATAAGCCGACGCAAGGCGCGATCGCCGATCTTCACGCAAAGCGTTACGAGGGCTTCAGGCAGCTTCAGACGCTGACGCGCGAGTTGCGGACGTTCTGAACCCGTCGCCTCAATCGCTCGTGCCTTACGGCCAGGCGGCAAAGGATGGGGCGGCGCCTTTGGCCGACTGCGCGGCGATCTTGCGCCGGTAGGCGCCAGGTGGCTCGCCAACGCGGCTTTTGAAGAAGCGGCTGAAATAGCCGGGATCGCGAAAGCCGAGCCCGAAGCCGATCTGCTCGACGGATTGTTCCGATTGCCCAAGCCGCAGCTTTGCCTCGGCGATCAGCCTTTCATGGATCAGCTCCATCGGGCTTCGTCCGGCGCCGGAAATGCAGACCCGATGCAGATGGTCATAGGTGATGCCCATCGTTCGGGCGATATCGGTAATTGCCGGCTGTTCGCGGTAACGCAATTCGACGATCTGCCTGAACCGTTGCAAGGTGGTCGCCCCGGTGCCTGACGTCTTCGTCGGTGACGATGCCCCTGAGGCCCGCCATATCAACAGGAGCAGCACGGAAAAATAGGCGCTGACAAGCGCTGTCCCGCCGGGTCGGCGGTCCCGTGCCTCCTGCATCATGACCTCGAAGGCGCGACCGATATCGCCCGCATGCCCCGCCAGATTTTCGTTTTGAGCCACGACAACGCGTTCGATCATGTCGTGCAACTGCACGGCGGCCGGGCTATCGCCGACCGTTCTGTGGACAAAGTCTTCAGCCGCCGAGAGCATCCCTCCCTCGCTGCCGGCTGCAAGAACGAAAGTTCCCAAAATCCGTCGCGGCAGCCAAAGTGCCGCAGGTGCCGAGAGCGTAAGCCCCGCCTGTCCGTCGATGGATAGGCTCGCGCTGCCTCGCGAGACGAAGAAGGCCTGATAGAAGGGACGGCTGCCGGGGGCGTCAAGGCTCCAGGTCTGACTTCCGAGGCCAGCGGAAATCATCGATGCGGTGACCGACAAGGCCGGCATGTCGAGCAACTTTTCCGCCATCATGAACTCCGGGCACGCGACTGGCTGGGCGATCACAGGCCAAGCGGGAATTTGAAGAATTCGCGGAAAAGTACAATAAACTGCCAGGAGAATCCATTCATTTCGCCGATGGATTGGTTCCTACTGGACCCCGAGGAGAGCTTGAATATCAGGCGATAGGGGTGAGGACCTTCCAATGAAAGACATCGGTCTATCGGTGTGACCGATTCGCATGCCCCGGCGGAGCCGGAAACCAGCAAACATCATCGCGCCGGGCCCTTGGCGGGTTTTACAGCGCATATCTGAAAGGCAAAGAGATGGTTGATCTGATGCTTCTCATTGGCGGTCGTGCCATCCCGGCTTCGAACGGCGCAACCTTCGAACGATTAAACCCGATTACCGGTCAGCTGGCGACGAAGGCCGCCGCGGCGACGCTGGAAGATGCACACGCTGCGGCTGCCGCTGCGGCTGCAGCCTTTCCGGCCTGGTCGGCGCTGGCGCCGACCGAGCGGCGCAAGCGCCTTTCGAAGGCCGCCGACATCCTGGATTCCCGCACCGGCGAATTCATCGCTGCGATGGCCGAGGAAACGGGGGCTACGGCCGCCTGGGCGGGCTTCAACGTCTATCTCGCCGCCAATATGCTGCGCGAAGCGGCCGCGATGTGCACGCAGATCACCGGCGAAGTGATCCCCTCGGACAAGCCCGGCCTGTTAGCGATGGCCGTGCGCCAGCCGGCCGGTGTCGTCCTCGGTATTGCGCCGTGGAACGCCCCTGTCATTCTCGGCGTGCGCGCTGTCGCCCTGCCGCTTGCCTGCGGCAATACCGTTATCCTCAAGGCATCCGAGCTTTGCCCGAAGACGCATCATCTGATCGGCGAGACATTGCGCGAGGCGGGCCTCGGCGACGGTGTCGTCAATGTGCTCAGCAATGCGCCGGCCGATGCTGCATCCATCGTCGAAAAGTTAATCGCCCACCCGGCGGTGCGCCGTGTCAATTTCACCGGCTCGACCCGCGTCGGCCGCGTTATCGCCGAGGTCTGCGCCCGCCATCTGAAGCCCGTACTGCTGGAGCTTGGCGGCAAGGCGCCCTTCGTCGTGCTCGATGATGCCGATATCGGCGAAGCCGTGAAAGCCGCGGCCTTCGGTGCCTTCATGAACCAGGGGCAGATCTGCATGTCGACCGAAAGGATTGTCGTCGACGAAGCGGTAGCCGACGAGTTTGCCGATCAGTTCGCCCGCAAGGCCGCGACGCTGGTGGCCGGCGATCCGCGCCAGAGCAATTCGCCGCTCGGCTCGATGATCGGTCTGGATGCGGTGGAACGTGTCAACGGCCTGATCGAGGATGCGGTGTCCAAGGGCGCCCGCCTGCTCGCGGGTGGCCGCGCGGTCGGAACGCTGATGGATGCCGCGGTGCTCGACCACGTGACCCCATCAATGCGTATCTACGGAGAGGAAAGCTTCGGTCCGGTTGCCTGTATGGTGCGCGCGCGCGGTATCGATGAGGCGGTCCGGATTGCCAATGATACGGAATACGGCCTGTCTGCCGCCGTCTTCGGTAGGGATGCCGCCCGCGCCATGGAGGTTGCGAGACGGATTGAAAGCGGCATCTGCCACGTGAACGGCCCGACCGTGCATGACGAGGCACAGATGCCTTTCGGCGGCGTGAAAGCCTCCGGTTACGGCCGCTTCGGCGGCAAGGCCGGCATCAACGAGTTCACCGATCTCAGGTGGATTACGGTGGCATCGCAGCCCGGACACTATCCGATCTGACACGAGACTTGGCGAGCCGGCCTGGCACGCTTCAGAGACGGTGGCACACCGTCACGAATTCCGTGCGCGGAATGTAGCGGTATTCGACGATCATATCGGTGCAATCGAGATGCCGGCGCTGCACGTAGTGTGCACGAATGACTGGCTTCGGCCGATGCTTGACGACATGGGGTCGTTCATAACCTTGAATCATGTCGGCAGATATGGCCGGGCCTGTCGAAATGGTGGCCACGGCCAACGTCAACAACGATACCAGCAAGGCGCGCATGCAGTCTCCCTCCTTATAAATATGGGTGGACGCCGCATGTGCGCGTCCGCCCCTGGGCTCAATGTGTGGTTAGTTTCGCTTCTGCTGCTGCAGCGAGAAAATCTTCCCTTGCCGTTTCCAGGCTCACACGTCCTTCCACGGCGCCCTTGCAGGCGTTGCTTGCTTTGACGAATTTTGCCCCCGTGCGCCGTGGCCACCCGTCGTGAAGATAGATGAGTGCGTCGAACGGGCCCATGACCGTCCTGGATCCGGAATTGTCGAACTTGATTTCGATCGGTTCGCTCCATTGGGCATTCGGCATCTTTTCCTCCTCCTGTTGCGAGCGCCCAAACGCCTGGAGAAGGAATTTGTTCCCGCCCTTGAGATTGGTTGGTTAATCGCGGCTTTATCGACCCGGCGGAGAACCACGACCGGGACCGAAACGCCTGATTTCTCGCAGATTTCGCTGGTCCGGCACCATACTGAAACTGTTTTTTTGATATGAAACAAAATACTTGATTAAAAAAACCTCTCAGATTAGCTTGCTCAAAAATTAAATTCAATAAACGAGGAACATCAATGCGGGCTAAAGCGACCCTGAATAGGGAATTTACCATCTCGACCGTCGACAAGCGCGTCTATGGCTCCTTTCTGGAGCATATGGGCCGTGCCGTTTACACCGGTATTTATGAGCCGGGTCACGAAAAAGCTGATAAGGAAGGTTTCCGTACCGACGTTCTTGATATGGTGCGCGATCTCGATATGCCGATCGTCCGGTATCCGGGCGGCAATTTCGTTTCGGCCTATCATTGGGAAGACGGCATCGGCCCGCGCGATCAGCGTCCGACGCGTCTTGATCTTGCCTGGCGGACCCGCGAGACCAACCAGATGGGCGTCAACGAATTCGCCGACTGGTCGAAGCTCGCCAAGACCGAGATGATGCTCGCCATGAACCTCGGTTCGCGCGGCCTGAATGATGCCCGCAATTTCCTCGAATATTGCAACCATCCTGGTGGTACCTACTGGAGTGACCTGCGCGCCAAGCACGGATACAAGGACCCGCACAATGTCCGCATCTGGTGCCTCGGCAACGAGATCGATGGTCCCTGGCAGGTCGGTCATAAGACCGCAACCGAATATGGTCTGCTTGCCAATGACGTCAGCAAGGCCTTCAAATATTTCGACAAGACGCTCGAGACCGTGGTCTGCGGTTCGTCTAACGACAAGATGAAGACCTATCCCGAGTGGGAGGCACAGGTTCTCGATGCGAGCTATGACAGCGTCGACTATATCTCGCTGCACAAATATTTCGGCAACGAAGAAAACGACACGCTCAACTACTATGCCAAGGCGATCGAGCTCGATCGCTACATCGTCACGATCGGCGGCGTCATCGACTACATCAAGGCAAAGAAGCGCTCGAAGCGCGACGTGAAGATCTGCTTCGACGAATGGAACGTCTGGTATCACGACCGGAAGGAAGACGATCAGCGCTACAAGAACTGGGATTGGCCGGAAGCGCCGCCGCTGCTCGAGGAACTCTACAATCTCGAGGACRCGATCTTCGTCGCCTCGCTGATCAACGTCTTCATCCGCCGTTCCGACCGCGTCAAGATCGCCTGCATGGCGCAGCTCGTCAACGTCATCGCCCCGATCCTGACCAAGGCGGGTGGACCGGCCTGGCGCCAGTCGATCTACTACCCGCTGCAGTTTGCTTCGAAGTATGGCCGCGGCACAGCTCTCAACATTTCCGCGTCAGGCCCGACCTATGATTGCGAGGTGGCACAGGACGTGCCCTATCTCGATCTTTCGGCGGTGTTGCAGGAGGATGGCAAGAGCATCGCGCTCTTTGCGATCAACCGTAGCCTTGACGAGGCGATCGATCTCGATGTCGCCCTGCAGGGCTTCAAGGGCGCGAAGATCGTCCAGCATCATACGATGGTGGGCGACGATCTGAAGGCGCGCAACTCTGTCGAAGACCAGAACCGCATCGTGCCGAAGGCAGGGTCCGGCCTCCAGGTCACCGACGAGGGTAGGCTCACCGGATCGCTGCCGGCGAAATCCTATCATTTCATCCTGCTGTCCGTCGCCTCGGCGTGAGCTGAATGCCATCGGGGCAGCGGAGGAGGCTGCCCCGTCCGGAGTGCCCATCGGGAGGATATATGTCTGGGATAAAACTGACTGACGTCAGGAAGTCGTTCGGGTCCTTCGCTGTCATTCACGGCGTCGATATCGAGATCGAGCAGGGTGAGTTCGCCGTTTTCGTCGGCCCTTCCGGCTGCGGGAAATCGACGCTGCTGAGGATGATTGCGGGGCTCGAGGAAACGAGCGGCGGGCAGATCAGCATCGAGAATGAAGACGTAACGCACAGGGAGGCGTCAAAACGCGGCGTCGCCATGGTCTTCCAGTCCTACGCGCTCTATCCGCATCTTTCCGTCTTCGAAAACATGGCCTTCAGCCTGTCGATCGCCAAGCGGCCGAAGGCAGAGATCCAGCAGAAGGTGAAGGCGGCCGCCGATATCCTTCGCCTCGGCGACTACCTGCAACACAAACCGAGCCAGCTTTCCGGCGGCCAGCGCCAGCGGGTGGCGATCGGCCGCGCCATCGTGCGCGAGCCGCGGGTCTTCCTGTTCGACGAGCCGCTCTCCAACCTCGATGCCGAATTGCGCGTGAAAATGCGCATGGAGATCGCCCGCCTGCACCGGCAGATCGGTGCGACGATGGTCTATGTCACCCATGACCAGGTCGAGGCGATGACGCTTGCAGACAAGATCGTCGTGCTGAAGGAGGGCATCGTCCAGCAGGTCGGCGCACCCCTGGAGCTCTATCGCGATCCACAGAACATGTTCGTCGCTGGGTTCATCGGTTC
>NZ_JBFUBG010000041.1:0-52354 GCF_056405875.1 Rhizobium sp. P1_E6
CATATGAGCTGGCACTGGGGCGGCTCCTACAACGTGCCTGAAGGCGCGCGCTCGATCCTCGAAATCGACGACGGCAGCGGCAGCCTGTTTCTCGATTTTCCCGCTTTGCCCGCCGGCGGCGGCCGGCTGCTGCTGGCAACGCTCGACCCGCACTCGCACAACGGCCAGCGCTTCATGCCGGCCACCACCCTCTTCCTGCGCTCCTTCTATCCCTGGCTGAACTGCGAACTCGGCATCGTGCGGCCGGCGAGAAATCGCTTCACCTATCTGCAATGCTCGCATTTCCCCTCGGAATGGCATCCCGAATGGATTGAGGAGAGCCTGAAGCAAGTAGGCTTCGAACCGCTCTTCGCTCCGCTCTACGACCTCGGCCCCGAAATGCTCGCCGAGACAGATACGCTCTACATTCCAAGCAGCCATGACGAGTTCTTCCTGAAGAGTCGGGCGAACGATCTCCTCGCCTTTCTCGAACGCGGCGGAAACCTGATCATCGCGGCCGAACCCTGCCAACCCTGGCTGCCCTTCATGGCGCCGTTCCACGCCGTGCCGCCGCGTCCCTTCACCAACATCAAGGTCCGCATCCGCGACGACCGCTTCGCCATCTTCTCCGATCTCGGCGACGGCTTCGATGGGTGGAAGGGAATTTTCGGCCAGTATGCGCGCGGCTGGACCGATCCGCCGCCCGGAGCGATCTGGCTCACCGATGTCGGGTCTGAGCATGATCCGAAACCGGCGGACTGGATATGGCAATATCCGACCCAGACCAGACGCGGCGGATATGTCTTCATGCACAATGGCGACAACATGACCCGCTATCCAGACCGAGGCCCGAAAAAGGAAGCGCTGCTTGCCAATATCGCCGTCGCGCTCCGCAAGCTCTCAATAGGCGAGTTGTTGTTCTAACGGGATACCCGCAGMAATTCTCCGGCGGCCAGAGGCAGCGTATCTGTATCGCCCGTGCCCTCGCGTTGGAACCGAAAGTCATCGCTGCGGACGAGTCAGTCTCCGAACTGGACGTTTCCATCAAGGCTCAGGTGATCAACCTCCTCCTTGACCTGCAGGAGTCGCTTGGTCTCTCCTACCTGTTCATTTCGCACGACATGGCAGTTGTCGAACGCATGAGCCACAAAGTAGCAGTCATGTATCTCGGTGAGATCGTGGAGATGGGACCAGCGAGTTCGGTATTTTCCAACCCACAGCACCCATATACCAAACGCTTGATGGCTGCGGTGCCGATTCCTGACCCGTCGCGACGGAACATGGTTTGGGCACTGCCAGTATCGAACTAACGGTTCATACTGTGCAAGATCCCTGTGTGAGAGCTGAACAAACTGGCCATTAGCTCGCCCTAGATATGTCTTGCAAATGGGCAAGTGCGGTGTGATGTCTGGATTTTGGGATGTGTGAGGGCTAAGTGTCGAACGACGGTCGGTCGCGTACCTTGTCGAAACAAACCGCCTACCAGTTTGGCGATTTCCGGCTGATGCCAGAGGCCCAAGCCCTCCTGTATAAGGGGCAGGCCGTCGGGCTCGGCGGGCGAGGTTTCGATATTCTCACCCTTCTCGTAGCGCGGGCTGGCGAGGTAGTCAGCAAAGCAGATCTGTTCGCGCACGTATGGCCAGACTATATCGTCCACGACCATAACTTGAAGGTCAATGTCGGCAACCTTAGACGCTCGCTGGCCGAACTCGATCCTGCCACGGAGTATATCGCAACCATCGCAGGCCGGGGCTACAAATTCGTCGTCGAGTTGGAAAGCGATCGCCCGGCGCCAGCACGACAGATTGCTTCAATCACAAGTCATCATACCGCTCTACCCCAGGTGAGGCAGCTCCTCGGCCGCGATGACGCGATCCGGCAAATCCGCGGCCAGCTCGACCAACCGGGTTATGTCACCATCGTCGGGCCAGGGGGGGCCGGAAAAACGTCTCTTGCGGTCACGGTTGCTCAGCAATCCTGCGGGGCAGGCGAGGCCATCGCCTTTGCTGATCTCTCGACGCTCAGCGATCCGCGATTTGTGGTGCCAGCGATCGCGTCCGCTCTCGGCGTCTCCCTCGGATTTGACGATCCGATCACAGGCGTGATCGATGTCCTTCGTAGCAACAAGCTGCTTCTGATCATCGACAATTGTGAGCACGTCATCGCGATGGCCGCGACGGTGGTCGAGCGGATATCATCAGAGGTTCCTGCTGCCCGTATCCTCGCGACCAGCCGCGAGCCGCTGAGGACGCGGCAAGAGCAGATCCATTTTCTCTCCGGGCTCGCTTATCCAGACCCGACAACGGCGCTCTCCACGAGCGATGCGGTGCAGTTTCCGGCGGTCCAGCTCTTCATCACCAAGGCGCGCGGCTCTGGCGTTGGGAAACCGACGGACGAATATGTTCGGAATGTCGTCTCGATCTGCACCCGGTTGGAAGGCCTGGCACTCGCTATCGAATTGGCCGCCGGCACGGCCAGTGTTCTTCCACCCTCGGCGCTCGATGACCTCTTCAAGGATGGCTTTGATTCGATGAGTCGGGGCGCAAGGGATACGCCCTTGCGCCACCAGACGCTGGAGGCCACGCTCGACTGGAGCTATCGGCTTCTTCCCGATCGCGAGGCTGTATTGCTCGGTCTGCTTTCGGTGTTTTCGGGACGTTTCAACACTGACGACGTGGAGGCTATGTATTCCGCTGGCGCTCTCGAGCCAATGACCGGACGCGACGCCCTATCGCAGCTTGTGGCAAAATCGCTCGTCGCCGCAGAATACGACGGCGGGACTGTGAACTACAGGCTGGCCGAGAGCACCGGCACCTATGCTGCACGGCGTCTTTTTGGTTCACGCTACAGGGAGAAAGCACGGCAACATTTTGCCATCCGGATAAKGGATAAGCTGCAGATCGCCGAACGGGAATGGTCATCACAGACGTCTCGCGAATGGCTCGGGAAATATCGGAGGCAGATCGACGATGTCCGCGCCGCGATCGCCTGGGCGTTCGATCCTGCAGGCGACGCTGCTTTGGGTGTCGAACTGGTGGTCGCTGCATTGCCGCTGTGGCAAGAGCTTTCAGCGTTCAGGGAAATGCTGGAGGCGATCGACCTTGCAAGCTCAAACAGCGCTGCATTGGTAGGGCTTGCGCCTATGGGACGAGCAAAGCTCTCCACCGCGCGGGCCTGGGCCATGACGCTGGCACGAAACATGCACCCGCAAACTGAAGATGCCTGGCGCGAAAGTATCTATCATGCGAACGGGTCTCGCGATGCCGAGTTTCAAGTGCGCTCGGCATGCGGACAAGCCGTTTTCCTTGCTTATTCCGGCCGGCCGCGCACGGCGTTACGCAGCATGAACGATTTTGCGGCAGCAAAGGGTTTGGACTGGGCATCAGCGCCCGACGGCAAGCGGCTGTTGGCGCATATCGAGATTTACGCTGGTGAGCTAAATTCAGCATCAGCGCATCTTGAGGCGCTGATGGGTGAATGGGGTCACCTTGAAGAGGGTCATGGACTGTCCCGGTTCCAGGTCGACTTACCCGTTGGCATTCGTCTGTCTCAGGCATTTTTGTTCTGGTTACAGGGTGACCCTGATCGCGCTTCCAGTCTGGCCAGTCGCGCCATTGATCGTGCCGCCGATCTCGATCACATGATATCTTTGGGCAATGCCATCTCGCTGGCTGCTCTACCCATCGCTTTCGTGGAGGGTGATCTGGAAATCGCTTCGCAGCTTCAGCGGCAGTTGGCCGACGTCAGCAGGCGTGAAAGCGTCGGCATTTACGAGGGGACAGCCACATTTTTCGACGGTGCTATCCAGTCGGCTCGAGGTGACGAAGCTGGTTTTACCTTGATGCAAGACAGCATTGCCAGATTGCTCCGGGGAAGCTGGCGTGCTCGCGTCCCTTTCTACCGCAGCCTATTGGCGGAGGCCTATATTGCTGCAGGCGAGACGCAACTTGCCGAGAATAGCCTGCGCGCCGTGCTTGGTGAAATCGGGATTCGTGAGGAACGTTGGTGGCATCCGGATCTTTGGCGCGTCGCGGGCATGATTGAGGCTGGAAGAGCCCGTCCACACCAAGCAATGCGCTATTTCCAGAAGTCGTTGAACAGCGCGCTTGCCATGGGTGCGGGCGCAGCGACCAAGCGGACCCAGCTTGCCATGGCTACAACAGACTTGCGCTGAACCTGGCGCTTCAATCTGAGGTTCGATGATTGCCCCCTCAATCTTTTCGTCGCGAGCCGATGCGCTCCATGAGCGACGCATTTCTCGCTCCAGCTGGGTAATCTTGTCCAGAAGGTGCGGTGAGGCCGCCAGAAATTCGGCTTCGGTCAACTGCGGCACGATATGTTGCAGACAGTTCCAGTCGAGCGCCTCAAGCTTCAGCTCGAAAAGGCGTTCAGCCTTGGCTCCATATTCACGGTCTGTGATGCTCTCCGTGAGCACCGCGTCCGCGTTGAGTTCCAGCTTCTAATCTTCAGCCGGGTACGGGCTGGATAGTCCATCAGAAACAGGCATGTCCGGTCGTTCTCTGCCAGATTTCCGGTGCTGATATATAGGCGATTACCACGGTGATCGATGAAGGCGAGCGTTCTATCATCGAGGACCTTGAGAAAGCCCTGAGGCCCGCCGCGATGCTGGACATAGGGCCGCCCGTTTCCGAAACCGATGCCGTATAGAAGCTGTCGCGCTGTGCGATGAACGCGATTTCTCTCATCGAGRACCGGTCGAATTCGCGGTGCCCCTTGAAGTCGGACCCAGAGACGATCCGCTCCCATTTCTGCTTGCGCCCTGCAAACTGCAGGCGTGATCGCGATATCCACGATACCATAAGTCATATCGTATCTCCCTAAGGTGTGGTCAGTTCGCAGGGCGGGGGATGCATACAGTGCTAGATTGCCTCTCTAGCGGCCTGCTGCGCTCGCGCATAGCTCTCGGCCACCGCAGCATAGTTGGGCGCGACCAGTCCGTAGAGCTTGCCGAGTTCGGCAGCCTCAGGCCGCGCCCAAGTGCGGTGAAGCTCGGACAGCAATGCGTTGGTCGATGTCGGCTTGACGCCGCCCTGCACGAACCGGGCAAGCGAAATCCGAGAGGCCATTTCGCTCGGATCCCCCGACGCATCGAGGACCGCATAGACGTCGTAACCGGCGGCGCGGGCGTCGAGCGCTGGAAACATCACGCAGACGCTGGTCCAGACGCCTGCCATGATGAGAGTATTGCGGCCGGCCGAGCGAACCTTTGCGACAAAATCATCATTGTCCCATGCGTTCACTTCCCCCTTACGCGGCACATAGACGGCGTGCGGAGCCAGTTCATGGATCTCGGGCATCAGCGGACCATTGGTGCCGGCAGGTTCCGAGGCGGTCGTAATGACCGGGATATCCAAAAGAGTGGCAAGCCTGGCGATCATCTCCACATTCCGGCGCAGATCAGACACCGAAATGTCCTTAACGGTCTGGAACAGCCCCGACTGGTGATCGAGAAGCAGGATCAGGGCGTCGGAGGGATCGATGAGGGCCGCGCCGCCACCGGTCGGAAGCACGCTCGGCTTGGATTTGCTATTGTACATGGTCATTGTCCCTTTTTAGGTTTCAGTTAGTGGGTCAGGTTTCGGGCGAGGAAGTCGCGCATTACCGGGATCATCTCGTCCGCCTTGTCTTCGAGGGCGAAATGTCCGGTATCGAAAAAATGAAGTTCGGCGTTGGGCAGGTCGTGGAGATAGGCTCGCGCTCCCTCGGGCCGAAAGATGGGATCATGCTCGCCCCATAGGACCAGCGTAGGCGGCTGGTGTTCGCGCAGATAAGCGTGAAACGCGGGGTAGAGCGCGACGTTGGTCCGATAGTCGTAGATAATATCCAGCTGGATTTCCGCGCTGCCCGGGCGGTCGAGGAAGAGCTGATCGTACAGCCACGCCGCGGGATCGATTCGCGCCTCGTCCTTCGTGCCGGCGAGATATTGGAAACGTGTGCCGTCGAGCGACAGGAAAGGCCGCATCGCGTCGCGGTTTACCGGGCCGTTGTCGGCCCAATAGGCGCGCGTCGGCGCCCAGAAATCCCCCATGCCATCCTCGTAGGCATTCCCGTTCTGGACGATCAGGGCGGTCACCCGGTCCGGATGCGCGAGCGCCACGCGAAACCCGGTTGGCGCGCCATAATCCATGACATAGAGAGCGTAGCGTTCAACACCCAGTTGCTTGAGAAGGCTAGCGATGACATTCGAGAAGGCGGCAAAGCCATATTCGAAGTCGTTCGAAGAAGGCATTCCCGACAGACCGAACCCCGGAAGGTCGGGCGCGATCACATGATAGCGGTCGGCGAGCGCTGGAATGAGGTTGCGGTACATGTGCGAAGAGCTCGGAAAACCGTGCAGCAACACCACGACAGGTGCGCCCCTTTCTCCGGCCTCGCGGTAGAAGACTTCCACTCCGGCAACGCTCGTGGTTCGGTGATAGGTGACAGGCCGGTTCATTGTCTGGTTCCCTGGGTCGGCGTTGAGGCCGAGGCAGCGACCGCAATGAATGCGGCGACTTCCTGCGGGTGCGACATCATCACGGCGTGACTGCAGTCTATTTCGGTGATCGCTGCGCCGGCACGGGCAGCCATCCGGCGTTGCGCACTTGGCGGCACCATCCTGTCGGCGGACGCAACGAGATAGAAGCTGGGTTTGGTCTTCCATGCTGCATGGGTGAGAGGCGCAATGACCGCCGCAAGGCCCCAGGGCAGCTGCGCCGCTGCCATGAACCGCGTGGTGGCATGGGCGACATCGGCTGCGAAGGCTTCCGGAAAGCTGGCCGGGTCGACAACAAGGTAGCCGTCCTGCGGGGGGAGCAGCGGCGCCTTTGCCTCGCCAGGCTCTTCAGGAGCTTCGTTCAGCGCCGCGACCGACTCTCCGACATCCGGTACGAATGCCGCGATATAGGCCAGCGACCGGACCTTGGGGTTGGCGCCGGCTTCAGTGATGACGGCTCCACCGTAGCTGTGGCCCACCAGAAGAACCGGGTGTCGGGCCGCAGCGATCAGACGCTCGGTGGTGGCAACGTCGCCTTCAAGCGAGATCGTCGGGTGTTGGGCGACAAGCACTTCAAATCCGCGGTCGACAAGTTCGCCATAAACCTGTCGCCAGCCTGAGCCGTCGACAAAAGCACCGTGCACGAGGACGATCGAAAGGGATGGCGCCCCAGTTGCCTGGGTACCCAAAACGGGATTGGTCATGATCTTTTCCTTTGAGGGGGCTGGCGGCGGGGCCGTTGGCCCCGCGAAATGGATTAGTTATCGATTAGTCGCAAACCTTGCGGTCGAGGAAATCGCGGATGAGCGGCGCCATCACGTCGAGTTTGTCCTCAAGGGCGAAATGACCACTGTCCAGAATGTGCATCTCGGCGTTCGGAAGATCGCGAAGATAGGGATGTGCGCCGGGTTCGGGGAAGATCTTGTCGTTCTTGCCCCAGACGATCAGCGTCGGCGGCTGGTGATCGCGGAAGAAGGCCTGGAACTGCGGGTAAAGCGGAACGTTGCTACCGTAGTCACCCAGCAGATCGAGTTGAATGTCTTTGTTACCAGGGCGATCAAGCAGGGCCTGATCGACAACCCAGTTGTCGGGGCTGATATGTGCGACATCACCCATGCCGTCGGTGTACTGGAACTTCGTCGTTTCGAGCGTCACCAGGCCGGCGAGTGCTTCCCTGCGCTCTGGCGTCTTCTCGGCCCAATAGGCCTTGATCGGATCCCAGAATGCGGCGAGGCCTTCGGTATAGGCATTGCCGTTCTGCACAATCAGGGTTTCGACCCGTTCTGGATGTTTCAGCGCCAGGCGGTATCCGATCGGCGCGCCGTAATCCATGACGTACATACTGTAGCGATCGGCTCCAACCTTTTCGGTCAGCTTGTCGACGATGTTGGTGAGATTCGCAAATGTGTAGTCGAACTTGCTGTGATCGGGTGCGTCACTCTGGCCGTAGCCGGGATAGTCAGGTGCAATCACGCGGTAGCGATCCGCGAGCAGCGGAATGAGGTTGCGGAACATGTGTGACGAGGTCGGAAATCCGTGCAGGAGCAGCAGGACCGGCGCGTCCTTGGGGCCGGCTTCGCGGTAGAAAACCTTCACACCGTCGATCGTCGTGTTTTTGTATTGAATTACGGGAACAGCCTTCGCGGCAATGACCGCATTATTCGGCAGGCAGCGGGCTTCGGCCGCAACGGGCGTAATCGCCATAAGAAGTGCGACAGTGGTAATAAGATGTTTTTTCATGATGCGTTCCTTTTCAAAAGTGGGTGCTGATCGAGCATCAGCGCCTCTGGAAAAAGGACTAGCACCAGCGGTCTTCGGGCCTGGGATAAATAAGGGTAAAAAGTTGAACAGTCAGTCGTGGTTGATCGCACAACCAGCAGCGTGAATCGCTCGATCCAAACAAAAGGCAATCTATTGCCGTTCACAGAGGGGCATTAATTATCACTGTCGCGATGTGCCTGGCGCTGTAAAAGCCGCAATCGTCGCCTCTGTCTGCCCCGCTTCGCTGAGCAGTCGTCGGGCAAGTTCTATCGCTGGCCCGCTCAGTCCACCTTCTGGACGAATCAAATGAAAGGAAACGTGATACTTGAGGGTCCGCTCGGAGACGGATACAAGGCTACCATCGGCGAGAGCCGCGTCCGAGAGCGGGGGTCGAGCTAATGCTATACCCACACCTTCAACGCAAGCGTCGATGACAAGATTGTAGTCTTCGAACCGGCGATCCTGGCCGCGAGGAAGATACTCGACACCGTCTGCCGCGAGCCACCGGCGCCATCCTTCAATCGTCGAATCATGAAGAAGAGGCATTGCCAGCAGCGACCGCGCATCCCGGTGTTCCCCAAGCTTTGAGAGAAGTGCAGGCGACATGATGGGAAAAGAGCTTTCGGCCCAGAGGGGAACAGCCCGTACGCCGGCCCAAGGCCCCTTGCCACAACGAATGGCAAGGTCCGTCCCTTCACTGAAATCCGCCAGACGATGCTCTAGCAGCAAATCAAGATGAAGGTCGTCACGTTCAAGATTTGGCAAGCGGGAAAACAGCCAAAGCGACGCGACCGACGGTGTCAGCGAAAGTCGGACGGTTGTCTTGTGGCGGCGGGGAACCCACCGCTCATCGCTGCCGGTCAGAAGTGTCAATGCCTCCTGGGCTCGGGCAAAGAAGCGCATGCCTTCCGGGGTCAGGCTGACGCCTCGAGCCTGTCGGGCGAACAGCTGCACGCCCAACCAGCGCTCCAATCGCGATATCTGCCTCGAGACGGCACCATGGGTGATACCGCCTTCCTGCGCGGCGGCGGAAAAAGAGCCCAGCCGGGCGGCACGAGAGAAAGTCTCGAGCGTATCGAGCGGCGGAAGCGTTTGTGAGCTGTGAACCATAGGCACATGAGAGCATCGATTGCGATGCTTTTCAAGCCGAGACTCGGTGCCTAAGTTAGGCCAAAGTTCAGGAGCGCCAATGACCGTCCTCGCAGACAATCCAACGAAAAGCACCTTTGACGCGCCGGCTCTTGCCGCGATCGTCATAACGATCCTCTTTTGGGCATCATCTTTTGTTGTCATCCGAATCTGCCTTGGCCCCCTGACGCCCGTCCAGCTCGCGACCGCACGTTACGTCGCCGCCGGAGTGATCGCTCTCGGCTATCTCATGTTCCGTTGGACAAGGCCAAAAGGGCTTGACCTATTGCGCCTGTCGGTCGCTGCCTTTCTTTTTATCGCGGCGTACGCCGTCCTGCTAAATACCGGAGAACAAAGCGTTGCGGCGGGACCTGCCAGCTTCATTGTCAACACGATGCCTGTATTCACGGCCCTCATAGCGACATTTACTCTAGGAGAGCGTTTTGGCTTATGGGGATGGGTCGGTACGGCCGTGTCATTTTGTGGCGTGGCGCTCATTGCGGCCAGTGCCGACGGGGCTTTCGATTTCGATCCTAACGCCGGATTGATCCTCGCGGCGGCTTTGTGCGCGGCAGTCGCCAGTGTCTTGCAAAAGCCCATACTCAACCGGATGCCGGCACTGGCAGTTACAGCCTGGGTTTTGCTAATTGGTTGCTTACCGCTATTACCAGCTGTTCCGGCAACGATTGAAGCGGTTATCGCTGCCCCGGCCGCCGTCAACCTTGGCGTGGCTTACCTGGTAATTTTTCCGACAGCGATCGGTTATGTAACGTGGGCAATCGCCTTGAAGCGGCTGACGGCTGCGCGCGCCTCGAACTTCTTATATGGAGTACCGCCTACCGCAACGTTTATCGGCTTCATCTGGCTCGGAGAGATTCCCTCCCTTCTTGGGACGATCGGAGCGTTAACGGCAATATTTGGGGTGGTAATTGTTAACTTCATGCGTCAGAGATGACGCTTGTTCCCGAAAGTCGTTGAAAATCCAGGCTGAGCTTGGGTTTACACAATGCGCGGCTGTGCGGCCCTTTGCATCACGACCTTTCCAATCATTGTGCCCTTCTCGACGAGATATGCCTCCTGCGCGATCGCACCTGGTACCACCGCACAGCCACGGTGGAACACGATCGGCTCGCGTCTTTCGGACCCCAGTGCTGCCGGAGAGGGAACAAATTTCACTTTGGCGATAAGGCAGTGCGCAACATTCATCCATCAGGCGCAGGGTCCTGCGCTGCGCTGGCCGCCGTTCGCAGCGAACCAATGAACGATGCCAGTCCCCCTGCGAGTGCGCGCCGCCTCATCTGATGAGGTGAGGCCGGGTGCGTTCCTCGAATGGAAGTCGTGCCCCATTCCTGAAGATGGGGAACGACCTTTTCGACGAATTCGTCGAAACCGCTGGCCGTCTGATTGTCAGTCACGAGGGGTCCGACGGCCTTGCACCACGCGGTCCAGCACGATCGCGCAGAGCAGGATCGCGACGCCGGCCAGCAGACCTTGTCCCTGGGCAGCATATTGCAGGGCATGCAAGACATCTTCTCCAAGGCCCTTGGCACCGATAAGAGCCGCAATCACTACCATGGACAGGCACATCAGGATGGTCTGGCTGACGCCCGCCATTATTGAGGGTGCAGCCGTCGGCAGGTCGATCTTGAAGAGAACGAATGAACGGGACGCACCGAAAGCGATGGCGGCCTCCCGGACCGATCCAGGCACCGAGGCGATGCCGAGCGCGGTCAATCGGACTACCGGCGGTATGCCGAAGATAATCGTGGCGATGATGCCCGACGGTTTACCGATCCCGAACAGGGCGATGACCGGTATCAGATAGACGAATGCCGGCATGGTCTGCATGAGGTCGAGCAGCGGGCGCAGCACCGCAGCCACTTTCTTGTTGTAGCCGCACAGAACTCCAAGGGGGATGCCGACCACGATCGAGAGCAGTGCGGCGGCGCCGAGGAGCGCAACCGTCTGCATACTCTTCTCCCAATATCCAAGGATCGCCAGATAGCTCACCGCCACCAGGGTCAGGAGAAAGATCCGAAATCCGGCAAGTTGCCAGGCGATTGCGAGGATCAGGCTCATGACGACCGGCCACGGCGTCTTGGTGAGGATCGCCTCCATGAGGCCTAGCATCGTTTCGATGCACGCCGTGAACGCTGATGCGACGGGAGCAATCGAATTGCTGAAGGAGGCAACGGCCGTGTCGAGCCAGGCTGCGACGCCGGAATTCCACGACGGGTCGCTCGGAAAGGCGCTGAACAATGTGCGCTCGTGGAAATGCAGAAATATGATTGGAACGAGGACGGCTAGCAGCACCGTGGCGCCAAATGCGTGCAAGAGACTAAATCCGCCTTTGGCTTCACCATGTTCGAGGCGCCACTGGCGAAACCGGCGTTCTGCGAGATGGTTGGCCAATCCTCCCAGCAGGATGCGCGAAAATACAAGAAGGCCCATGCCGGTCAGAACGATGAGAAAGGCGCCCGACTTTGCGTCATCTGCATGCCTGCGCGCATCCTTCGCGGCCTGGTCTAGGGCGCTGGCCGAACTTGTTAACGATTTTGCGATGGAGGATGTGGGATCCTTTTCGTTTGCTGTCTTCATTTCGGCGAGGCGCGTGACGAGGAGAGCTTCGAGGCGATCGGCGCGCGCGCCTTGATCAAGGCTCGCACCGCCGGCCAGCCCGAAGGCGATCAGGACGATCGCAAGCAGTTCAGCAATCAGAAAAGGCCAGAAGGCCGACCATAGATGGCGCCCGGCGAGCCAGATCGGGCCGAGGACAAGCGAAGCGATGTTGAGTGAGGGAACGTAGCCGCGCCGCTCGCCAATGCGTTGAAACGCATCGACGTAATAGGCTTTGTTCGCGACGACGAACCGGCCGATAGCCTCATCTCGTGCCACGTGATTGCTCATGCGCTTGCCCGGTCTCTGTGGGAAGACAGATCGTCGGACGACGACCGCCGCGCATTGCGAACGAAACGCCGGACGTAGTCGTCGGCCGGGGTCCTCATCAGGTCGCTTGGAGTTCCCGACTGCACTATGCGGCCCGCCCGCATCAGCACGACGCGGTCAGCGATCCGGAACGCCTCATCGACGTCGTGCGTGACGAAGACCGTTGTCTTTCCGAGTTCGCGTGAGAGGCTCATGAACTGGGTCTGTAGGTCGTGTCGGATAAGCGGGTCGAGCGCGCTGAACGGCTCGTCCATGAGGAGGATATCCGGATCCGCCGCCAATGCCCGCGCAAGGCCAACACGCTGTTGCATCCCTCCGGAAAGTGCGCTTACGCGTCCATCGCCCAGACCTTCCAGACCGACGCGGCTCAGGAGTTCGTCGGCTCGATCCTCTCGTCTGGTACGGGCTACACCTTGGATTTCGAGGGGGAGGCCGACATTGTCGCGGATCGACAGGTGGGCAACAAGAGCGTGGGACTGAAAAACCATGCCGATCCTGCGTGAGCGCAGTTCCCGAAGAGCCTTGTGCCCCAGCGAGCAAACATCCGTGCCATCGACACGCACCGTTCCGGCACTCGGTTCGACGAGCCGGTTGATAAGGCGCAGCAACGTCGACTTGCCACTGCCTGAAAGCCCCATCAGGCAGACGAGTTCACCTTTCTCGACCAGAAGACTGGCGCCGCCGACGGCGATGGTGCCCTTATGGCGCCTGAGGACGGTCTCGTCCGGGGATGGACGACGCGCTTCGGCCAGAACCGAGCCTTCGTCCCTCCCGAAAACCTTCCACACATCCTCAAGCACAATCATGGATCAGTTCCCGATCCAACCGGCGACGAGATCGGGATTGGCGGCAAGCCATTCCTTTGCCGCTGCATCGGGCGTCTTTCCTTCAACCGCGATCGCGTATGCGAGCTTGCTGACGGCCTCGGTGCTGAAGGTCACTTTTTCGAGTACGGCCGCGACGTCCGGAGCGCTTTCTGCCAGCGAGTTGGAATAGGCGATGTGGATCTCAGCGTCCTTGTAGGCCGACTTGATCGAAGACTTTTCCAGCCAGTTCGGATCGGCCGGCTCTACGAACGTCCAGTTTGCTTCGACGTGTGCTGGTTCTTCAAGCACTTCCAGCTCATAACGTGCGAAGTTCTGGTGCGGCCCATAGCAATAGCCGATCCAGCCGGTGCCGCCTTTTACAGCCGCATCGAGATCTGCCGTCGCGACCGCTTCGTCGGTCGTCTGCAAGTCGAAGAAATCGGCGAAACCGTAATCACGCGCACGAACGGTTTCGATATTGGTCGACAACCATCCGGCAGCGCCGATCCAGATCTTGCCTTTGCCCTTGCCGTCAGCGGAAAACGCCGCCGCCTTGGCGGGATCGGAGAGATCGAAGACAGAGTGAACGTTATACTTCTCAGCGGCCGCCTTGGTCGTGCAGTAGCCTTGCGTGCCGGCGTAAGAGTTGGCGGCGAGCTTCACCTTGCCGCCTTCGCTTGCATATTGATTGACAAGCGCCCTCTGGTTCGGAAGCCACACATCGGTCCAGATATCAATCTCGCCGCTATTGCGGTTCAGGGCTTCCCAGATAACCGGGACCGACGCAGCCTTGACGGCCTGAACTTCCTTCCCGAGTTGCTCTTCGAGAAGGGCTTTCACCACATAGGCCGTTCCTTGCGCGGTAGCATAACCGGGATCAGCGACGGTAATCGGATTGGCGAGCGCGAGCGCCGGCGTAAGTATTGCGGCTGCGAAGGAGACTGCGGTTATAGGCTTGGCGATCAGGGTCATAAGGGGTGTCCACATGGGTTTGAAGTGATCGGAGTTCAGCCGAGCTTGCGCGCCGGTTGAGCTTGTTCTTTCTGGATATCCGGTAGCCCGAGCCTCTGGCGCAGCGATCCCGTATGCGGGCCAGAGTTGAGAAGGCCGCGCTTTCTGAGCAGGGGGACGACGCCGGAGATGAAATCGTCCTGCCCCTGCGGAAATGTTGGCGGCATCAGCATGAAGCCGTCTGCGGCGCCGCCGGCATGCCAGTCCTCGATGTGCCCGGCAACGTCTTCTGCCGTACCAATGACCTCGACATGGCCACGCGCGCCGGCAATCCGTCGGGCGAGTGCGCCGACTGACAGTCCTTCCTTCCTGGCGAGTTCGGTAAGCAGTGCCTGGCGGCTGCGGATGGAGTTCGAGACGGGCAGGTCGGGCAGGGGGGCGTCAATATCGACATCAGAAAGATCGACATCACCGAGGTAGGTCTCGAGAAGCGACAGGGCGACGTCCGGTTGGATGAGATCCTGGAGTTCGGCGTACTTGTCTTCCGCTTCGGACTTGGTCTTGCCGATGACCGGAAAGATGCCCGGCAGGATGAGAACGTCGTCGGGATCGCTGCCGGCCAGTTCGCGCCGTTTCCTGATGTCGTCGCGGAAACCTCGCGCGGAGATGATATCGGTCTGCGCGGTGAAGACGACGTCTGCGGTTTTCGCGGCGAGCGCCTTCCCGGCATCGGAGGAGCCCGCCTGCACGAGCAGAGGTCGCCCCTGGCGCGATGGCAGGACGTTCAACGGACCCTTGCTGCGGAAGTAACGTCCCTGATGTCCTGCAGGCCCGACGGCATCATCCTGAAAGAAAACACCACTCTTCTTGTCGCGGACAAACCGTTCCGGGTTCCAGCTTCTCCAGAGAGAAATCACTGCCTCAACGAATTCGTCGGCACGTTCGTAACGTGCGCTATGATCGAAGTTCGGTCCTGGGTTGAAGTTGTCGCTTTCCTGTTCGAGCGAGGATGTGACGATGTTCCAGCCGATGCGACCGTTGCTGATGAGGTCGAGCGACGCGAGTTGGCGGGCGAGATTGTAAGGCTCGTTGAACGTCGTCGATGCCGTAGCTACCACACCGATCGTCTGTGTGGCCGTCGCCACTGCCGCCGCAAGCGTCAGCGCCTCGAACTGATGAGACCATTCATCGACACGCCGCAGCGCTTCCGGGCGCGCCTTCGGAACGCCTAGGCGATCCGATATGAAGGCGATGTCGAAACCGGCGGCCTCTGCCGATCTTGCAGCGGCGATGTAATGATTGACGTCGATATTCGCATCGACCTGCGTCGATGGGTGACGCCAGGCAGCGACATGGTGGCCGCTGGGGTAGAGCATTGTGGCGAGGACAATCTTGCTTAAAGGCATCGGAATGCTTTTTCGAATGAGGAATATTCCCTCAAAATACCGAAGACGCGCCCACCGAATAGGAATGCCTATTCAATTTATGGAAAAAGTGGAGAAAGTTTTGGCCGTCGTTTCCCTAACTCAGGATTGGTCGCGGCTTCTCTGCTTTGTCGTGGTCGTCAATGTCTTGCCGTCCAGATGCATTCCGCCGTACGCCTTTTTCGCTAGATCGGAAAGAGATGCTCTGGCGAGGAGTTCTTGGCGGAACCAGGTGCTGTCGTAGCCCTTATCGGCGATGAGGCAATCAGCTTTGGGCAACGCGTTGAGCACGATCCGAGCGCCCTTGTGGTCGCTCATCGGCCTTCAGAGAGCAGCATGATGATCGGCCGGCCGTGATCATCGCAGACGGCATCGAGCGTCGAGTTCAGCCCGCCCTTGGTTCGCCCGATACGACGGGGAACATAGAAGGCTTGCCGCGGTGCGGTGGGCCTTCAGATGTGTCGCGTCGATCATGATGTGCTCAGGCAGGGGGCCTTCGCCGGCCAAGGCAGCGAAAACCCTGTCGCACACACCGAGCCGGCTCCAGCGAATGAAGCGGTTGTAGAGCGTCTCATGTGGCCCATACTGCGAAGGTGCATTCTTCCACTGCAGACCATTGCGGATCACATAGACGATGCCACTGACCACACGAGCCGTCCTCACGAGACCTTGAGCTTATTTCGGGCTTATAGTCGAACGATCAAGGCAAGCCAGGTTATGGCTTCGCTGTCTCGGCCGCCTAATCGACCTTTCGTCCGCAGCGGCTTCCAAACCGATCAGGTCGGATACTAAGGTATCGACAATACCTTGGTTCAATGGAGGGCCTGCATTCACCTAAGGTAACGTCCTTCCTATCGCGAAGCTGCCGCGGTGGTTGCAAACAAGGAACCGGATATGACCGCTACTGATACGAAAACCAGGATCGCTGAAACGTCCGATGCCAAGCCCGTCGCGATGAACCTTGAACTAATCGTCATTCCGGTGTCCGACGCCGAGAAATCGAAGCTGTTCTACACGAACCTGGGATGGCACCTCGACATCGACCATTCTACGGGCGACGACTACCGCATCGTCCAGTTCAGTCCACCAGGATCAGGCTGCGCCATTATGTTCGGACAAAACATAACAACTGCGGCGCCTGGATCGGTGAAAGGAATGCATCTTGTCGTCTCCGATATAATGGTAGCGCGCGCCGACTTGGTCCGCCGCGGGATCGCGGTCAGCGAGCCATTTCACGACGCCGGTGGCATCTTTCACCATTCCAACGGCAAGGGCATTATGCAGGGACCGAACCCTGATCGAAAGAGTTACGCGTCCTACGTCCGCTTCGAAGATCCGGATGGAAACGTTTGGACGTTGCAGGAGATTACGGCACGCCTGCCTGGCCAACCTGGAGACAAGACTTTCACAGGCCAGCTTTACGAAGCTGTTTGGGGCGTCTCTGTAAAGTGAGCTTCGGCTTCCGAAAGGCCGTTATAAAAAGAGGGTGCCGCAACACTCTCTCGCTCCAGCAATTGGTAGCCATTGCGCATCGATCGAGATCATCGAACTGGGCATCGGTGGCCAGGAATTGATGGACGATCTCTGCACCGTCGGCTGCAGAAAAACAGTTGACGTGAGGAGAAGGCGCACAGCTCATTGGGCAATTTGCTGGCGAGGATTTCGGTTTGCGAGGCCCCCATCCGTTTCTCCTCTTGGAGCGGCTGCCGGCCATTTACTGATGGTTCGGATCCCGCGATAAATTGATGCTTTAAATTCGCGGAGCACGAAATGGATCGCATCGACGCAATGAAGGTGTTCATCACCGCCGTGGACGAGGGTAGCCTGGCTCGCGCAGCCCGAAAGCTAAAGCGGTCGCCTACGGCAATCAGCCGCGCCCTGAACTCCTTGGAAGCGCACGTCGGCGTCGAACTTCTTCACCGGACGACAAGAAGGCTCAAGCTCAGCGACGCGGGCCAGCGGTATGCGGCCGCGTGCCGCCGCATCCTCACCGATCTCGAAGAGGCCGACATCATCGCGGGTGCGGAGCGGGCCGCGCCTATGGGCGTTCTTACGATCTCCGCCCCGCCTATCCTTGGTGAAGAAATTCTCCGACCGATCCTCGATGAATTTCTTCGCGCCCATCCGAGCGTCTCTGCAAGGTTCTTAATGCTCGATCGCTTCGTGGACCTCGTCGATGAGGGCGTCGACATCGCCCTGCGGATCGGAAATCTCCCGGACTCGTCGCATATCTCCACTCGGATCGGTGGAGAGGTCAGGCGCGTGGTCGTTGCTTCGCCCCGATACCTCGCTGAGAATTCGCCGATCGACGACCCCTCCGATCTCGCGAAGCACCAGATCGTAGCGTTTACGAACTTCGGACTGGAATCTTGGAGTTTCGGCCCGGCAAAGGGATCATCGGTGCCGCGAACCGTGCACTTCACCCCTCGCTACGAGGTCAATAGCGTACGCGCGGCGTCCGCCTCTGCTGCCGCCGGCATCGGCCTTACAAGGCTTTACTCCTATCACGTTGCGGAGTTCATTCGAAATGGGCGCCTGAAGATCGTCCTTCCGGAGGCCGAGCCGCCGGCTCTTCCCGTGCATCTCTTGGCACCGCAAGGTCGGACCGCCGTTGCGAAGGTGCGCTCCTTCATCGATTACGCGGCTCCACGACTGAGGGCGGAGTTGAGTCGGATCGCGTCCGAAGCTGGCGTGTTAGAGAATTCTGCCGAAAAACGGTTGAGTGCATCCCGGTAGGCAGCAATTCTCGCGGACAATGTGTGCATCTAAATCAATAGCACCGACGCCAAGGGCGGCGGGCGGCCCTGGTGAGGACCGCTGCAATGGAAAAGGATGCACATCATGAGCAATCAGCAGAAGGTCGCCATCATCACCGGCGCCTCGCAGGGTATTGGCGAAGGTCTTGTCCGCGCATATCGCGAGCGGAACTATCGCGTCGTCGCTACTTCTCGTTCGATAAAACAGGGTTCGGACGACGGAGTCCACGCCGTCGCAGGCGACATCTCCAACTCCGAGACCGCAGACCGAGTTATTCGTCAAGCGCTCGAACGTTTCGGCCGCGTCGATACACTAGTGAACAACGCCGGCGTGTTTACCGCGAAGCCATTCGTGGATTTCACGCAGGACGACTACGATTTGAACTTCGGCGTGAATGTTTCGGGCTTCTTCCACATCACCCAGCACGCCGCCCGGGAAATGCTCAAGCAGGGCTCCGGCCACATCGTCAGTATCACGACGAGTATCGTCAATCAGCCGATGGCCGGCGTTCCCGCCGCACTTGCCTCACTCACGAAGGGCGGATTGAACGCCGTGACGAGGGAATTGGCGATCGAATTTGCCAAAACGGGAGTTCGTGTGAACGCCGTATCCCCGGGCATCATCAATACGCCGATGCACGCTCCTGAGACCCATGAGTTCCTGTCCGCCCTCCACCCCGTAGGCCACATGGGCGAGATCCGCGACATCGTTGACGCGGTCATTTACCTCGAAGGGGCAAGCTTCGTCACCGGAGAGATTCTCCACGTCGACGGCGGCCAGAACGCCGGTCGTTGGTAGGCGTCAGCGAGAAAGCAGGTGCATGGTGCAAAATGCGCCATGCATCAAATAGCAAGTGAAAGGAAAAGCAATGGAACTCATACTCGCCGCCGATCCGATGTGCTCATGGTGTTATGGATTCAGCAAGCAGATGGAGCTTCTACTCCAACGGCGTCCTGACGCCTCATTGAAAATTGTGCTGGGTGGACTGCGCGCGGGAGCGACGGACGTTCTCGACGACGCGGGAAAGCAGTTTAGACTACATCATTGGGCAAAGGTCGAGGAAGCTAGCGGCGTCCAGTTCAACCGCGACGGTCTGCTCGCAAGGACTGGATTCGTCTACGACACCGAGCCCGTATGTCGCGCGGTCGTTACCGCCCGTATCCTTCGACCCCAGGCCGACCTTCTAAAGGTCTTCCGGGCATTCCAGCATGCGTTCTATGTCGATGCCCTAGACACCACCAATGGGTTCGTGTTGGCGGAAGTCGGATCCCGCGCTCTTGAGGAACTTGGTCATCCTGTCACTGCCGAGGAGTTCTTCGATACCTTCAAGAAACGGAGCACCATCGAGGAAGCAGCGACGGACTTCGCGACGTCTCGTGCCCTGGGCGTTTCGAGCTTCCCAACGCTGTTTATTAAGAAGGGCGAATATCTTCGTCGGGTCGGCGCGGGTTATACACATGTCGATGAACTTGAGAAGCACTTGGCGGCAATGGCCGCCTAGCGGTCGGTCCAGATACTGTTCCGGGGATTACGCAATGCCCGTTGGCGCCGTGCAGGTAACTTGCGAAGGCACGGCGCCTGATCACGCCTCGGCCAGAGGACTTCGAAACCGATACCAAGGTCTCCCCGATACCAATGTGCAAATGCGCATCTCGAAGTCGTGGCTCACAATCTCGGCGGCAGCGCTCGCTGCTTAACCGAAGAGAGGAGCGAAAGATGAAGATCCTGATGGTGTTCACCTCGCACGACACACTTGGCAGTACGGGACGCAAGACCGGGTTTTGGCTCGAAGAGGGCGCCGCGCCGTATTACGTCTTTCGCGACGCCGGGGTGGAACTGACACTGATTTCTCCAAAGGGAGGTCAGCCCCCAGTCGACCCAAAAAGCGACCTTCCCGAGAACCAAACACCAGCGATGACGCGATTCAAGGCTGATCAAGCAGCGCAGCAGGTGTTTGCGACGACCAGAAGGTTAAGCGACGCCCGCTCTGAAGATTTCGACGCGGTCTTCTACCCTGGCGGCCACGGTCCTATGTGGGATCTCGTCGATAATCCGGAGTCAATCAAACTTATTGAATCGTTCTACAGTTCCGGAAAACCTGTAGCCGCGGTTTGCCATGCGCCGGCCGTCTTGCACCGCGCCACTTACCAGGGCGTGCCGATCGTAGAGGGCAAGCGTGTGACTGGTTTCGCAAATAGCGAGGAGGAAGAAGTGAAACTGACAAAGGTTGTCCCATTCCTCGTCGAGGACGAACTCAAGCGTTTGGGCGGCTTATACGAAAAGAAGCCGAACTGGGAGAGCTTCGCGATTACCGATGGCAGGCTGATCACTGGACAAAATCCGGCGTCGTCCACCGCCGGTGCGCAGTCCCTTGTCAGGTTGCTCAAAGCTTAGTTCGACCGCCGACCCCCGAGCATGATCAACCCGAGTAGGGCCCTCCCTGCCGGGCGCGCGGTCCGTGGTCGCCAAAGAAAAGAGATCGAACATTAGCGAACTTCCCGTCTGCGTAACGGCAGATGAGGGAAGCTTTAGAAGAGATAACCTTGGGGACTCGCCGTTATCCGGGCCTTGCCGTGGTCTAGTCCAACTTTACTCGGCATTCACCGCTATAGTGACCGGCCGTTTCTGAGCGGCTTTTCGCTGCACGAGAACGATGCCGGCAATCGTCATTCCGCCTCCGACGAGATGATAAGGATGCAATGTCTCGCCGAGGAAAATTGCAGCGATGATCGCAGTCAGGATTGGTATCAGGTTCATGAAAATCGCGGTGCGGGCCGCGCCAAGATGCTTGACGGCCGACATCCAAACGAATGGCGCCAGAATAGAGCCGGGGATTGCGGCATAAAGAACCAAGCTGGCGTTCGGCAGGGTGAGCGCGGGAGCATCGGACAGGAGATAACCGGGGAGAAGGAACACGACTGCCGCGCAGATCTGGATGTAAATCGACGTCCATGTGGCCAGCGGGATCGTCCACCGCCGCAGGAGGATTCCGTAAGCGGCATAGGCGAGCACAGCAACAAACATCATCGCGTCGCCATGTCCGACACCTYGGGACAGAAGTCGTGCCGGGTTGCCTTGCCCGATGATGATGAAGATCCCGACGAGTGAGATTAGAGCGCCCGACATTGCGAGCGATGAGGGCCTTTCACCAAGGAATAGCGCACTTAATATCATGGTCAGCAGCGGGACAAGCGACAGCATGATCGCCATGTTAGTGGCTGACGTGAATGCGGCTGCGTAGTAGCCGAGGCCCTGACAAGCCGCCATGCCAAGCAAGCCAAGAAGTGCAAGCCTGGGAAGATGAATGGCAATCGTCCTTCGGTGACGCCAGGCATCCCGCGCGATCAGGGGCGTCAAGATCAGAAAAGCAATCAACCAGCGTTCGAACGCTATGACGCCGGGTGGGATCGCGCCCGCTGCAAGCTTGCTAACGATCGTATTCCCCACCCAGATGACGACCGCTAGCAAGGAAAACAGAAGATATCTAACAGGCATGCAAGCCTCCACGTTTCAACTGCTTCCCACCTATCAAAAGTCTGATTATCGTTATATAGTGATAATAGGACATGTAATCGTGAGAATGGAACTGCAATGGTGCCTGTCATCCATGCCGGACAGGATCCGGCGCCTTTGTCCTTCAGAACCGAGAACTACGAATCCGGAGCAGTCTTMGAAGAGAAGCGGCAATCTTGGGGGAAAATCGGTTACGCGGTCCGGGGCGTCATGGAAGCTAGAGTGGAGGGGAAGCGGTTCCTGTGTCCACCGCACTTTGCGACATGGATTCCGGCCGATGCTCTGCATTCCTGCCACAATCGCGAAAACGTCAAGTTCGTTTCCATCTATATTGATCGCGAACTTTGTTTGGAAATGCCGGCAGTTGCCTGCACACTCGCGGTCAGCCCGTTGATCAAAGCCATTCTCGCTGACTTTGCCGAACGCCGCATAACGGTGCCTGAGACCGACGCTGACCACCGCCTCGCACTGGTATTGATGGATCAGGTGCTGAAGGCGCCCCGGCGCGAGAGTTTTCTTCCCGTGTCCGACGACAAGCTGCTTTGCTCGATTACGGATGTGCTGCAAAAGGACCCAAGCGATCGCAGATCTCTTTCGGAATGGGCACGCTCGCTCAATGTGGCGGAAAAGACATTGTCGCGACGCTTTCAAGCGCAGCTCGGCATTTCATTCAATGACTGGCGGCAAAGGCTCAAGCTCGTCGCAGCACTTTCCCTGATCGAGGGCGGCACATCCATTCAGTCGATCGCGGCTGCGCTCGGCTATAGCAGCGCTTCAGCATTTATCGCCATGTTCAAGCGCCAGACCGGGACGAGCCCAACACAGCTGACAGGATCGTTCGCAGACATTGGCCTTGCAGATTTTTGATCGCTTACGATCCGACTTATCCTGTAGAGCCAGTCAAATGGCGCCGATCTAGCTTGAGCTTCGCAACCTTGATGAATTGATCGTTCACCTTGCCGACGTTCTTTGGGGACCAGAAATCGGTCGCGAGCGCCTCGCGAAAGTTGACTGCTGCTAGCATCGCATCTTCCTGTTTTGCACCGCCAGATAATAGGCCAATACTCCGCCACGTTTCTTGAACGTTTGTGCAGCCTAAAACGATAGCTGCTCCTCGCGATGCTACGGACCTGGAATTGTCGCCG
Source organism: Rhizobium sp. P1_E6 (assembly GCF_056405875.1). Taxonomy (NCBI): domain Bacteria; kingdom Pseudomonadati; phylum Pseudomonadota; class Alphaproteobacteria; order Hyphomicrobiales; family Rhizobiaceae; genus Rhizobium; species Rhizobium sp. P1_E6. The sequence continues at coordinate 22,907 of NZ_JBFUBG010000041.1, forward strand.
ATTCCCCGATCCACATCGGCACTATAGATGCCAGGAGCGGGACCGGCGGCAGAAATTCAAGGCGCGCCATTGGCAGTCTCGGGTCAGGACCAAGGCAATGAGTTGCCCGCCAGGCACCAGATCGTCAGCGAAATCATTGTCAGGAAGCCAAAGACCGACCCGAGAATGGCAGCCGCTCCGAAGGAGTTCTCAGAGACTGTCGCAAAGGATGCGGCAGCCCCCGTGGATCATTGCCCAGCCACTTCTGATTGTAGAGTACCAGCCACGCCCCACCGATCAGATTTGTCGTCGTGGCGGCAGAGTTTCCGACCCGAGGCGCCCCGGTGCGCGCCAGCCGCCCGACAATCGAAAAACTGCTAGGAAAAAGAGCAGTCACAACGTCGAAGTCGACTGAGGGCCGACTCCGGTTGGATCCAATGCCGGGATCGAACGCCCTCCAGGTAGGTGCTCCAGCTGATTTAACACCGTACTCGAGCTTCGCGCTTGACCGCGACATCTGCGAGATCGCGAAGCAGCTTCTCGTGGGTTCGCCAGAAGATGTCTGGCGCCTCCTTTGCCAGTTCGATCCAGAGCGGTCCTTGCATGGTCTCCTCTGTCCAGAGGTGGCATCCCTCATCGGTCGGCGTGATGATCCAGGCGTGATAGGCCCTCGAGGCGGCCGAGGCGGCCGAGGCCTTGGGGCCGCCCGCCCATGCGATACGGCTGATCGGCTCGAACTCGACGACCGACGCTGACACGTCCTGTCCGGCCAGATTGGTCTCGAAACGAGTGCCGAATTGCAGACTTACATGTCCGTCCAGGAGATCGACATGCGAGACGCCGGGACAGAAGCTCGTCCATGCCAGCGGATCGGTCAGAAGCGACCAGATCGTCGCCGGAGACGCGGCTACCTCGAGCTCGTTCGTGAAGTGGATCGGAGAGCGGCTGGGCGTCATATCCGCCGGCCAGTTGATGACTTCGAACATTGTGTTTCCTTGCGATCAAAAGACCACGTGCAATCGGCCAATAATTGCGGCGGATCGCACGCGGTTCGTAGGAATGGTCAGAAGATCGAGCGGAGGACGCCGCCGTCGACGCGCAACGCTGCGCCGGTCGTGCCGGATGCCTGTTCGGAACAGACGTAGACCACCATGTTCGCGACTTCGTCGGTCGTCGTGAACCGGTTGATGAGCGTCGTGGGACGTGCGGTCTTGAGGAAGTTCTGCTCGGCCTCGTCCTGCGTGATACCCTGTTCGCTAGCCGTTTCCGCCATCCAGTTTCCGAGAATTTCCGAGCGGGTCGGTCCTGGAAGAACCGAATTGACGGTCACCCCGGTTCCGCCGACGAGTTCGGCAAGGCCACGGGAGACCGAAAGCTGCGCCGTCTTCGTCACCCCGTAGTCGATCATTTCCTTGGGGATGTTGATCGCGGATTCGCTGCTGACGAACACCACGCGGCCCCAGCCGCGTTCGACCATGCCCGGAATGTAGTGCCTGGCGGCCCGCACGCCGCTCATGACGTTGAGCTGGAACAGGTCGAGCCACTCGGCGTCCGACTGGTCGAAGAAGCCGTTGAGGTGAGCCGTGCCGAGGTTGTTCACCAGGATGTCGGCGTCCGCGATCCGGGCTGCCAGTGTGGATGATCCCCCGGCCGTCGAAAGGTCGGCGGCGACGCCTGTGAATTCGGCCTCCGGCAGACGGAGCCGAAGCTCCTTCAGCGCCGCGGCGACGCGTTCTTCCCCGCGGCCGTTGATCACCACCGACGCGCCGGCACGGGCCAGCCCTTCTGCGATCGCAAAGCCGATGCCGGCGGTCGAGCCTGTAACGACGGCCCTTCGGCCCTTGAGTTCGATTTTCATAATGTCATCTCCGTTTTTTTGGTGTCGGATTGCTTCGCGCCCGAATCGCGCCGGCGTCAGGCGACTTCAGCTTCTGCCGCGCGGGCAAGTCGTTCGACCCAGTCCTGATGGTAGCTGTAGAGGCCGCCAGGGTGGCGACGTCCCAGCATGTCGAGGAACCACTCGCCCTGCTGGGTTTCCTCGGTCAGGACATGGCATCCGTCCTGAGTGGGCGTGATGACCCAGCCGTGGTAAGCGGTCGAACCGGTAGCGTCGCCATCGACCGTCGTCGCCCATCCGAGCCTCCGGTTCTCAACGAACTCCGTCACGGCTAGGCTCATGGGGTAGCCGACGGTCACGCGGCTGTACCGGGTTCCTAGCGCCAGTTCCGACTGTCCCGTGAGGATCTTCACCTGGTCTTCGGCTGGGAAGTAACGATACCAGTTCTCGGCGTCGACCAGCAGCTTCCAAACCACTTCGGCCGGCGCCTTCACGTCGATGTCGTTAAGCGCATAGATCGCCGAGATTTTCGGATCGAAACGCTCGGGCCAGATGACACGATCGTACATGGATCAGCCCTCCCTCTTGAAGAAGTCCTGGAAGATGAGCGGCGCCCAGCTCCTCTCCTGGGCCTGAACGAGGCGCCCGCCTTCCGCAAGCCTGCCCAGGTTCACCGGAGCAAAGCCCAGCCTGCCAACGATGTCGGCGACTTCGGAAACTGCCCCGTCCTCGTCACCCGACAGAAAGATGACGCGGTGACCTTCGGCAGTGCGGGGATCCTGGCCGAGGAGATGGGCGGGAAGGTGGTTGAACGCCTTGACAAGACGCGCGCCGGGCATCGACCTGGCGACGACGACCGACGACGGCTCGCCACCCAGATCTGCCAGCGGCACGCCGTACGCATTGGTGACGTCGATGACGACCTTGCGTTTCCAATCCGCAGCCGCCTTCGCCACGTCGAGGTGCGACCAGAATGGAACGGCGAGAACGATAACGTCGGCCGACAACGCTTCTTCAAGACCGAGCGGACGGACAGGGTTGCCGTGTTCGGCCACGGCCGACGCGGCGGCATCCCGGCCCCGAGAGTTGGCGACGCCGACGGCGATGCCACTGCGGGCGAACTGGCCGGCCAGAGCCTTGCCGACGCTGCCGCTTCCGATAATCGAATATGTCATGACCGATCCTTACGCTTGCTTGCTGGACTGCGGTGCAGAGGAGGTATTCCCCTCCACCGGCGTCGTCGCCTGTTGCCAAGAACGTAGGTCGTGCTTGTTCATCTGATAAGATGATATATTGTGATAGATAGTATCTGGTTATGAGATGGATAGCTGCGCTGTGATTGAAGGAGTTTCACTCGACCAGTTGCGGACCTTTATCGCCGCAGTCGATGAAGGCAGCTTTTCCGCAGCTGCCAGAAAGCTCAACCGCGCTCAGTCTGCAGTCAGCGGATGGGTCGGGGCGCTCGAGGCTCAGATCGGCGTCGCGCTCTTCGATCGTTCGGGGAGATACCCGGCCCTGACGGCTGAGGGCGTGCTGCTGCTTGCCGACGCCCGCAACATCCTCACCGGGGTGGACACGCTGAAGGCGCGAGCAAGGTCGATGACCTCGGGCGTCGAAACGGAGCTTTCGGTGGTCGTCGACGTCTTCTTTCCCACAGCCGTCATCAGCGCCGCCGCGAAGGAGTTCGCGAAGCAGTTTCCATTGACGCCGCTGCGCCTTTTCGTCGAAGGCCTGGGAGCGGCATATCAGCCCGTTCTAGATGGCCGATGCAGCCTCGGGATCCTGCCGCCCTTGCCCCAGCCGTTTCCGTCGCTGGTCAGCGAGCGCCTGGGCGAACTTCCATTGGTCGCGGTCGCCTCGGCGCAACATCCGCTGGCACGCTTCCGCGGGCGCATTCCCCGCCAGGAAGTGACGAAGCATATTCAGATGGTGCTCACGGATCGATCCGATCTGACGTCCGGCAGAGACTTCGCAGTCGCGTCTCCTGCGACCTGGCGGCTGGCGGACCTGTCTACCAAGCACGCCTTCCTCAAGGATGGCGTCGGCTGGGGCGGCATGCCGCTGCACATGATCGAAGCGGATCTTGCCGAAGGCGCCCTCGTGGTCCTCGATGTCGATGACATGCCGCCTTCCGGTTACATGCTGACGATGTCGGCGTTTCACAAGCCGTCACACCCCCCCGGTCCGGCAGGCAAATGGTTCGTCGATCGGATCAAGGCCCTTTGGCACGGTGCTGACGTCGTCGGAGCGGGATCAGTCCGCTGACGTGAAACGGCTCCCCCGGTCGTGGAGGGGCCCCATCTTTGCATGATGCTGCCTCAGGCGAATGGTTAGATGACGACATCATCGACAGCGCCAGGTCGCTGGTGCGGCCGGGGAGGTGAGGATACGTTCCCTGCGGAAAGGAAGAATTTAGTTAAGTGCCATTCAATCGGATTTCACTCTGCTGGTTCGGGCGGCGGTTCCCTGCGTCCGGAGAGGGATGCGACGATGACCTCTGTCTCCGGGCGATCACCCCCGTTGGCGTGTTCAGTTTGCCGCTACCATCGGGAAGCTGATAGGAGATCTCGGCGTCATGGCCCTCGACATGCTGCCGTTGAGCAGCGGACTTTCCTGCAGCAAGGGCGGTAACATGGTCGGAGAGGTCTCCGACCAGACATCGCCAAGGCCATACCTGTAGCCTCCGTTGTTCTTCCCGACATGATAGGTGATCTCATCATTAGGTTTTTCGTCCGCGCGATGGCGATCTTCGACAGAAGGGCGGATGTTCGCTGGCTCTCGAGCGTTGCCCGCAACTGCCGGCGGAATGGGAGGCTTGGAGGCTAAAGGGCCCTTACCATCTCGAAACGCCTTGGAACACCGAAAGACAGTTGCGCGTTTCTGCGTTCCCGACACTCAGCAATCCCGCGAGCCTTCATGACAAAACCGAACCATAAGCCTACCGATGATACGACACCACTCGTTCACGGCGCGGCCACATTACCCTCGGTCGTCATCGACGACTACAACAACGAGGCACGAGACAGAAAAGGATTCATTGGCGACGGCGCCAACAAATCATCTTTCCGTCACAAGCTAGATCATCAGAGGAAGCTGTTGCGAGAGCTCGGACGTGATCCTTTTGGCAAGATCCCGACGAAAGAGCTGAAGAAGAAGGATATAGACACGCTGCTTTCCGGAGAAGATGCCGAGGCAACAGCTATGGTGCTGGGCGCCATCGAGGAATTTTCCCGGAACTTTGCCGCAGTCATCAGGAAGTTTCTGAACGAAAAACCCTGGAAGAACACTGAACGGATTGCCGTCGGCGGCGGGTTCCGGCAGCGCAAAATCGGCGCGCTTGTCATTGCACGCACCATGATGCTTCTTCGTGATGGCGGCGTCGAAATCGAGCTCGTCCCCATTTCGCATCATCCGGACGATGCCGGCCTGATCGGCTCGGTGCACCTGATGCCGGAATGGATGCTGAAAGGGCATGACGCGATCCTGGCCGTCGACATCGGCGGAACCAACGTCAGGGTAGGCATCGTCCGGTTCGGGAGAGACAATAAAAGCAAAATCGAAGATGCCTCTGTCGTGTCATCACTCATCTGGCGACACGCGAGTGAAACTCCAAGCCGGACCGCGACCGTCGCGAAAGTTTCAGAAATGCTTGAGGAACTGATGGTGAAAGCGGCGGAGGCGAAGCTTCGCCTTGCGCCATTGATCGGGATCGGCTGTCCGGGTGTGATCGAGGCCGACGGTGCTATCGTTCGAGGTGGGCAGAACCTTCCAGGCGGGAACTGGGAGAGCGATCATTTCAATCTGCCGGCGGCTCTCGTGAAAAGCATTCCTCAAATCGACGACGCGGAAACGTTTGTGATCATGCACAATGACGGTGTCGTTCAGGGCCTTTCACAGATCCCGCTGATGACCGATGTATCGAGTTGGGCGATCCTGACGATCGGCACTGGTCTCGGGAATGCCCATTTCACAAATCGCGTTCACGGGTAGACGGAACATAAAGGCCAACCTTTGCGCTTCGCCAAGCTTGACAGTGGTAGTTTGAGTTCAGCTTTCGAGCGCGCCGCGCCTGCCCGTCTTAAGCACCCGGTTGAGGACCGACGCCGCAACGACGTGGTCATTGTCCGCGTGTTTCAATGCTGAGACCGCACGACCCGCGTCACCGGCCCGCAAATGACGGTGTCGAACTGGCACCAAATCATTGAAACCATTGCCTCAGATCGGCGTTTCACTGAGCGACCATTGATAAGGTGCCCCGTGTCTGAAGCTGCCAAGTCCGACATCCACGGCGACCGCCCCGCCGCCGCATCGAAGAAGGGCATGGCCGACCACAAGGAACTGGCCACGTTCGCGTTTCAAAGAACGCGCATGCCCATCGTCGTCGCCGACGCCCGACAGCCGGACTACCCGATCGTTCTCGCCAACGTGGCGTTCCTCGACCTGACGGGCTACGACGCTGAAGAGCTGCTCGGCCGGAATTGCCGCATGCTCCAGGGCGAGGCGACCTCCAGAGCGGCGGTGGCCGAGATCCGGGCCATCATTGCGCAGGAGCGTGAGGGCACGGTCGAGGTCCTGAACTATCGGAAGGACGGCAGCACGTTCTGGAACCAGCTTCACCTTAGCCCCATTCAGGACGATGACGGACAACTCGCCTACTATTTCGCCTCACAAATCGACGTCACAGAATACCGGAAGGTCCAGATGCTGGAAGAGGCGGAACACCGTCTGCTTCTCGAAGTCGACCACAGGACGAAGAACGTCCTGGCGATCGTTGACAGCATCGTGCGCCTCAGCCGGTCCGACGATGCGGCACTCTATGCGGCCTCGGTGCAACAGCGCGTCCAGGCGCTGTCGAGGACACATATGCTTCTTGCCGAGAACGGATGGCAGGAGGCTTCTCTTCGCGACATCGTCTCCCTTCAGGTTGGCATTTATGGAGATCAGAACGTCAGAATCGGCGGTCCGGATGTGATGGTGCCGGCACCGTCAGTCCAGCCGATAGGCCTCGCTATCCACGAGCTCGCAGCCAATGCCGCAGTTCATGGCTCGCTGTCGCGTCGCGGCGGCAGCCTCACGATCGACTGGAAAAGGGAAGGCGAAGGTCTCATCCTGATTTGGCACGAACGCGGAGGAACTGGGTCGAAGGCGACCCGGGGCAAGGGGTTCGGCAACGTGCTGCTCGGCGCGGTTCTCGAAAAGCAGCTCGGTGGCAAGATCGCCCGCGACTGGCGGAACGACGGCCTGCGGCTCGTTGTCGAGCTGCCGTCCCTCGACCGCGTTGGCCGAGGTCTGAAGGCGAAACCGTGAACGTCGAGCATCCTCTGTGTGTTTAGCGACAGGACCCGAATGCCAAGCAGATCATCGCTCGTCATCTTTCTCCATGGGATCGGCGCCTCCGGTGCGCAGCTTATGCCGCTTGTAGCCTCTTGGCGGGCGAGCCTTACCAATACCCGCTTCGCGGCCCCGGATGCACCGATCCACCATTGGCGCGGTCATCAATGGTTCTCGACGGAGGGCGACCCGTTGGATCCGGCGCGCATCCGTTTAGCGCGTGAGGCATTCGACGCGTTGATGAAAGACGTCGTTCATCGCGAAGGATTCTCCGACGCGCACGACAGGATTGCCTTCGTCGGCGTCTCTCAGGGCGCCATCGTCGCACTTGATGCAGCGGCCTCCGGGCGCTGGAAGATCGGCGCTCTCGTATCCGTCGCTGGGCTCCTGCCGCCGTAACGGATCTCGTCGGCGAGCAAGGCTACGCCGGTCCTTCTCGTTCACGGTCAGAACGACACGACGATTCCTTACATGGCTTCGACGCTTGCGGCTGCTCAGCTCGGGACCGGCGTGGGTCACACGATCTCATCGTCGGGAGCGGAAAAAGCTCTCGCCTTCCTCAGACGAACGCTTGCATAGTGCGCAGTCTCGACTGCTTCTGCCCCTTGCGTGGTCATGATCGACAAACCGCCTCCGGGAGACGCTTTCCTTCGCCTTCGACCGGATGGCGGTCGCGCGAATTCGCGAGGCGAAGGACTGAGGATGGGTTCCTATTTGCAAGCCCTGCCGGATCTACGATCGTGGTTCGTACTCGGACACCGTTTCACGAACAGTCGTCATCGAGGTTCGGCGACCCTCGCGAGGTGGAACGGTGGCAAGGCGGAAGGAGCCGGCAAACGACATCGCCTCTTTCACGCCAACATCGCTGAGCGATCATGAGCGCAATGCGTAACGGGCGGCGGGTGGAAGGTTCTTCGGGGCGTGGATACTATCGCTGCGGAACGGGTAGGAATTCAGGATGCGAGTTGACCTCGCAGCCGGGTCGCATCCAAGGCGCGCGCACGAAATGTTACAGGCGGAGCGCCGATGATGCGCTTGAAGGCTCGGCTGAAGGATGCCTCCGATTCGTAACCGAGTCGTTCGGCAATGGCGGCGACACGCTGTCCTTCGCGCAGCCACTGATGTGCTTGATGCATGCGCATTCGGGCGACGTAGCGGGCAGGCGTCTCTCCAACTGCCCTGGCGAAACGTTCGGCAAAACCGGATCGAGATGCTCCCATCTTCCGCGCGAGCTCGTCGACCGTCCAGTCATGCGCAGGATCGAGATGGATGGCTGCCAGAACGCGCCCGACCTCGGGATTGCGAACCGCCGTCAACCAGCCGGATGAGTCACCGCACCCGTGCTCCACCCATGCTCGAATGAGTGTGGCGGTAAGGACGTCGGCGAGGCGGGCCAGAATACCGCCGGCGCCAACGCGATTCATATCCACCTCGCGCATCATTGCATCGAGGAGCGGAGGGATAGAAGGTTCGCTGGCTGCGAGGTCGGCTGTGCGCATCACATTGGGCATCAGTTGCAACAGCGGATGTTGCTTGTCGACATTGAACCGCATGACGGCAAAGAACAGCAGGTTGCTTGCGTCCGCACAGGGACACTCTAGGTCGACGATCCCGTCGCAGACGGGTCTGCGCGGCATGCGTTCCACCGGCGTCGGCGCGATCCCGGGCTCGCTTGCAAGCACATGTGCATCGCCTCGTGGCAGAAGGACCGCATCGCCCGGATGCATCTCCATCCATTCCCCGTCCGGCGTCTGCACAAAAGCCTTTCCCGCAGCCAGGAAATGAAACTGCGCTTCATCCTTCATCGGAAACGCCGTCGCCCACGGCGCAGAAGGCTGACAGCGGCCGTAGTCGACCCCGTCAAGACGAAGTCCCCGCATCATCTCGGTTAATGCATCGCTCACGGCCAGCTTTCACTTTTTGGACGAATAGTCATGTCTTWTAGATTTTGCAGCATAGAAACACCAGGGCGACCCGTCTAGCCTTTCCGTAGCAACTTTTGGAGACGGCATATGAACATCAGCCCCGACGCCGACGGCTTCCATAAGGAGATCCGAACAATGGATCCCGCCTGGGCCGGCGTCGTCTCTCTTTCGCTTGGCGTCTTCGGTCTTGTCACGGCCGAATTCCTGCCGGCCAGTCTGCTCACGCCGATCTCTCATGATCTCAATGTCAGCATCGGCGCTGCGGGTCAGTCCGTAACAATGACAGCTGTCGTCGGTGCTTTTGCCGGACCCGCCGTGGTCATCGGCACGCGCCGGATCGACCGCCGCATTACGCTTCTCGCCCTGACGAGCCTGCTGATCGTGTCAAGCCTGCTTGCAGCCTTTGCCGACGGCCTTACCGCGCTTCTCATTGCTCGCGCGCTGCTTGGTATCGCCCTCGGTGGCTTCTGGGCCTTGTCGCTTGCGCTTGCCATGCGGCTCGTTCCGGAGCAGTTGATGCCGCGAGCGATGGCAATCATCATGACTGGCGTATCCGTCGCGACGGTTTGCGCTGCGCCCGTCGGCGCATGGGTTGGGGAGGCCTATGGGTGGCGTTCCGCTTTCCTGATTGCCGCCGGCGTCGGCGGCCTTGCACTCATCGTCCAGATCCTCACTTTGCCCGCCATGCCAGCCACGGGCTCTGCCGGATTAGCCACAATGGCCGCGGTGCTGCGCCGTCCCGCGATCCGGCTTGGCCTGCTGACGGTGCTGCTGGTCGTGGCCGGTCATTTTGCAGGTTTCACATTCATACGGCCATTCCTGGAGACAGTTCCGCATCTAGGGGTCGAAGGCATCTCGGGCGTACTCTTGGCCTTCGGCATCGGCGGCTTTCTCGGCAATCTGTTCGGTGGCTTTGTCTCCGAACGCAGCACCCGCCTGTCAATCGTTATCGCAGCCGGCGGGATCGCCGCAACCACCTTGCTTCTCGCGCTCGCTGGCGTCCTCCCGGTCGTAGCTTTGATTGCCACTGCTCTTTGGGGTTTCGCGTTCGGGGCCCTGCCGGTGAGCGTTCAGAGTTTCGTGACGCAAGCGGCATCCGACGAGGCAGAAAGCGCTGGCGCTCTGATGCTGACGACTTTCCAGGTTGCTATTTCCAGCGGTGCTGCAATCGGCGGCCTGATCGTCGAGGCCCAAGGGCTTGAAGGGGTATTCGGCTTCGCTGCCGTGTCCGCACTCTGCGGAGCTGTCGTAATCGGTGTCCGCAGCCGAGGAACCGTGGAGACGGCATAAGCTCCCGCGACCAGTTCCGCTGTCAAACGGATTGAGCCTTGTCCGCGTCTGCAAGGACGCGAATGGGTGCTGGCTACCAATGCAGGCAGCCGGGTCTCAAATTTTGCCTCGGGCTGCGAGAACCAGGACCTTAAGCTGATCGAAATTGCGGACACCCTGTCGGTAAAGTTCGATAGTGATTGTCGCGCTCCTTGATGTCTCTTCGTCACCGATCAGCAGGTCGTCGAGACGTCGCGGCCGATTGCCGTTGCGTCTGAACCGACAAAGAACGAACAAATCCGCGCCGCGCTTCTCAAGCGGCGGCCCACTCGTTGACATAACTGCACGCGCTTCGCAGTTCCCCTTGCGTGGATCGTCATATGCCGAGCAGGCACGAACGGGCTTGCGGTGAGCGAGGAACAGATGGCCGGCACTGGCGGACATCTCCCAATTGCCAACGCCCTGGCATCGAAGTGACAGTGATTCCACGCGTCGTGTTCCCGCCGTCGAAGCCACTTTCCATTTGGCCAGCCGGCGCGAATATGCGCAATCGTGACCGGATCACGTGTTGAAGTTGGGGAGGGTGTTACTGTTTGCTCTGAGCAGAATGGAATGGAATTCCGTTCGAAGTGAGGCCATCCAGCGTTTTGCCGATGCGCGCAACTGACGTCAGGCCCTAGAAGACGATGATCTTGTTCCTCGCCAGTCCTCAATAAAAAGTAGCAGAAAATTAACCATTTACGCGTGGTAGCATGGAACATTCGATCTTGCTAATAAGTTGATGATCCGCAGATCCTCAGCCTCTAGTCCCGCACTCGGCGGATGCGGATCGCAGGAGAGCGCGCGCCTCCTTCATTGTCATGTCGCCGGAACGTGTTCCGGCCAATTGGTCTTGGAGGACTTCAATGTTGTCTTATAAATTGGGCGTCGCCTTGACGGCCCTTGCGTGCGCAACCCTTGGCATGTCGAATGCGGCAGTTGCACTCGATATCGGTGGACAGAACGGCATCAGTGTCGGCAGTAATGGCAGCGGCGGCCTCGGCGTATCCGTCGGGGGCCGCACTGGCGTTAACGGCAGTGTTGGAAGCAGACCGAGCGGCGCGCTCGGGGTCGACGCTTCCGTCGGCGGCTCGAGCGGCCTCAACAGCAACACCTCGGTCGGCGGCAGTAACGGCGGGCTCGGCGTCGGGACGCGGGCAGGCATCGGCGGGTCGAACAATGTCCGTACCACTGTGAACGCCACTCTCGGTGGATCGAGCCTCGCAACGACGAGAACCGATGCCACGGTGAATGGTTCTCGGGGCGTGGCGGCCGACGTTGACGCGACGGTCGGGGGAACAAGGCTTGGGAGCGCGCGTGCAACGGTCGGTTCCACTGGCACCACGCTTGCAGATATCCTGCTCGGCTCTCCGCCAACAGCCGGTCGCGACGCGAATGGCGGCAATGACACCGGCGAATCCGGCATTGCAAGCTCCAGCGGTTCGCGGATAGCCAATCCCGCAACGGAGCGTCAGGTCAGGGCGATCAGAGACATGTCTTCCCTCGAGCGCGCCAAGGCAAAGGTCCGATGCAAGGATGTGCTGCGTTCCGGTGGCTATGATGCAGGTCTGACAAGCCTCTGCAAGATAGTCGTCTCAATGCGGTGAGAGGCACGGTGAGCGCTGCGCTGCGGGTATGCCCGACCCTCGATCTCGGATGATAAGATGGGAGGTCCTTCAGGCCTCCCTTTCTGTTGGGAAATGTGGACAGACCGTTGCCTCATTGGTGCTCGTGGGGGCATACGTAGCGATCATCCTGCGAAAAGCGCATCGCCGAAAGGCGTCCCAGGGCCGGCGCTATAACGTCTCTCAATGGGCTCAATGAAGGCATGGCAGCGAATAGATATTCGCCCTTTGCGCCGATCGAGCTCACATTCCATAACAATCGGCCGACAATGATCATCCGCACTCAGACGCGGCGTGCGTCCTCATTCAGATATAGCCTCTGGACGATGGCGAGGAATTATCACCGCCGGCAAGGCCTACGCCGATGCCCTCATTGGCGGGTCAGMCCTGAGGTGCTTCGACGGGTGATCCTGCGCGCCGCGAACGAAGCCGGCATCTCTGCTCTGTCGCTCGTCCATGACGAACATCGCGAGAAGTCTCAGCCGACCCGCGTCCGTCGTTGCGTGGGCAATGACGGCGCAATCACCATTAAGTTCTGCCCAGCGCCTTTATCACGTCTTTAATGCTGACACATGCCGGTCTGCCGAACAAATAGAGAACTTCAGCAACGAGGAACCCGCGATGCACGTGCGGACGGATCGCGATGCCCTAACTGAATTTATGCCTGATACCAAATAACGTCGTTTGTGTGTGGTTTTGAAGAACTGTATCGAAGCTCGTCAGACCATGTCTGATGCCGTTCGGAGGCGTCGGTCATTCCAGCCAAGCATGAGATCAGGTCGCAGGTTCCGGTGCGTGCATCCGCGCGCCAGGGCATCCGTATCACGGCCAGGTCTCGTTGCTTGCAGGCGCAGCGGGAGTCCGGAACGTGCTAAGATTATTCACCTCGCTCTTGAATGTGCTCACCAATCTCGTGCTTGCCGCGGCCATCGTGGCATTCGTGCTGTTGCAGGGCGCGACGGCAAATTTGCCGGATTACCGGGCGCTTGCCGAATGGCAGCCGGCGCTGACCTCGCGGCTCTATGCGAGCGACGGCTCGGCACTTGCCGAGTTTGCCAGGGAAAAGCGGTTGTTCCAGCCGATCGGCTCCGTGCCGTTGCGAGTGAGGGGTGCATTCCTTTCCGCCGAGGACAAGAATTTCTACCAGCACGGCGGCATCGATCTCGAAAGCATTGCGCGCGCTTTGATGTCCAACATCGCCAAATCGGTCTCCGGCGACCGGCTCGTCGGCGCTTCCACCATTACCCAGCAGGTGGCGAAGAACTTTCTGCTGACATCTGATCGCACGGTGGAACGCAAGCTGAAGGAGGCGCTGCTGGCGATCCGCCTCAACCAGAGTTTCAGCAAGGACCAGGTGCTCGAGCTTTATCTCAACGATATCTATTTCGGCTCGGGCGCCTATGGTCTGGCGCAGGCGGCGCTCACGTATTTCGGCAAGAGCGTTGGCGAACTCGATATAGCCGAAGCCGCCTATCTGGCAGCGCTTCCCAAGGGGCCGAACAATTACAATCCCATCCACTCCTATGAGAAGGCGCTGGCCCGGCGCAACTGGGTGATCGGCCAGATGCGCGAGAACGGCTTCATCAGTGCGGCGGAGGCCGGCAAGGCTGTCGATGAACCGCTGAAGGTGGTGCTGAAAGAGCGGCGGGTACAGATTGCCGAGAGCGAATTCTTCACGGAGGAGATCAGGCGTTTCCTTCTGGCCAGATATGGCGAGGAAGGACTCTACACGGCTGGCCTGACGGTGCGCACCAGCCTCCATCCCGCCCTACAGCGGGCTGCAATGAAGGCGCTGCGGCGCGGGCTTGTCGAATACGATCAGGCGAGGGGATATCGCGGGCCGGTGGCACAACTTGCTCTAGGTGAGAATGCCGAACAGGTTTTCCAGAGGGTGCAGGGGCTTGCCGACGTTCCAGAGTGGCGGCCGGCGCTGGTAACAGGTGTGACGGCCGATGGGCTGGAGCTTCGGATCGATGGGCAAGCCGACAAGTCGCTGCGCATGGATAAGGCGAATAGCTGGACGCTTTGCAAGATCTCCGAGGCCGGTCGGCGCTGCTTCAAGACGCCGGGCGAGGTGTTTGCCTCGGGCGATATCGTCTATGTCGAGGAGACGCCTGCGGGCCTCCGCCTGCGCCAACCGCCTGATGTCCAGGGCGCGCTGGTTTCGATGGAGCCGCGTACGGGCCGGGTCGTGGCGATCGCGGGCGGCTTTTCCTTTGCGCAGTCGCAGTTCAACCGGGCGACGCAGGCCTTCCGGCAGCCGGGCTCGGCCTTCAAACCATTTGTCTATGCGGCAGCGCTCGATACCGGCTATACGCCCTCGACACTCGTGCTCGATGAGCCGCTCGCCATTCCCGATGGCGCCGGCCATATCTGGAGCCCGAAGAACTACGATGGCAAATCCGACGGTCCGTCGACCTTGCGCGTCGGGCTTGAAAACAGCCGCAATCAGATGACCGTGCGGTTGGCGCGCGCCGTCGGCATGGAGGTCGTTGCCGATTACGGCGAGCGTTTTGGCCTTTACGACCAGCTGACACCTTATCTGCCGATGGCGCTCGGGGCGGGTGAGACCACGCTGATGCGGCTGGTGGCCGGCTATTCGGTCATCGCCAATGGCGGGCGGGAGGTGCGGCCCTCGATGATCGACCGGATCCAGGACCGGACGGGCCATACGGTTTTCCGGCAGGATGACCGGGGATGCCCGGATTGCCGCGCCGCAAATTGGCAGGGCCAGGCCGAGCCGGGTGTCATCGACGACAAGGATTACGTTCTCGACCCGATGACTGCCTACCAGATTACCTCCATGTTGCAGGGCGTGGTTGAGCGGGGCACGGCGCACGGCGTCAGCGTGCTTGGCGTGCCAATTGCCGGCAAGACGGGCACGACGAATGACGAGAAGGACGTCTGGTTCGTCGGCTATACGCCCGATCTCGTGACCGGTGTGTTCATCGGCTACGATACGCCACGGCACCTCGGCTCGGGTGAGACGGGCGGCGGGCTTGCTGCGCCCATTTTCATCGATTTCATGAAGGTGGCGCTCGCCGGGCGTCCTGCTTCGAAGTTCATTCCGCCTGACGGTTTGATCTTCCACAGGGTCAACCGGAAAAGCGGGCGGGAGGTGGCCGATGGGGCCGGGATCTCCGAGGCCTTCAAGCCGGGGACGGCGCCCTGCAGGGGCGCCTGCGCGGTCATCGGCGATGAGGAGCAGGTAAATATTGCCAGCGATCCCGGCGGTCTCGACGAGACGACGCGGGCCGAACTTCTGCGCAATACAGGCGGCCTCTACTGATGCGGCAGGCCTCCTTCCACGCGTCCAGGCGCACTGCCTCCGCGAGCTCTCGTATCCTCATCCTGATGATCGGCTTTTCCGTCGCTTTCTTCATCGTGGTGGGCCGGCTCTTCCATCTCGGCCTGCAGGTGTTCCCAGAAGCGCAATGGATGCCGAAGGGCAGTATCAACGGCCGGCCGGCCATTCTCGACCGTAACGGCGAGGCGCTGGCGATGGATATTCCGATTACCAGCGTTTATGCCTCGCCGAAACTGATCGTCGACGTGGACGAGGCGGTCGAGCGTATCACCGCCATTCTGCCGGAGCTTGACCGGCGTCAGCTCTATCAGCGGCTTTCCTCCGGCGCGCAGTTTGCCTGGATCAAACGCCATATCAGACCGCGCGAAGAGCAGGCGTTGTGGAATGCCGGCATTCCGGGCCTGAGCTTCCAGAAGGAGAAGAAACGCTTCTATCCGAAGGGAACGCTGGCAGCGCATGTGCTCGGCGCCGTCAACATCGACAATATTGGCATTTCAGGCCTGGAAAAATGGATCGAGACCGATGGTCTGGCAAACCTG
This sequence comes from Rhizobium sp. P1_E6, assembly GCF_056405875.1. Classification (NCBI taxonomy): domain Bacteria; kingdom Pseudomonadati; phylum Pseudomonadota; class Alphaproteobacteria; order Hyphomicrobiales; family Rhizobiaceae; genus Rhizobium; species Rhizobium sp. P1_E6. The sequence continues at coordinate 38,758 of NZ_JBFUBG010000041.1, forward strand.
CGCGAAAGCGGCATGGAGCTTGCGAGCGAAGATCTCAGCCCCGTCGTGACGACGCTCGATATCAGGGTGCAACACGCGCTCGAAGACGAGATCGCCAAGGCGATCATTAAACATGATGCCAAGGCCGGGGCCGGCCTCGTGCTTGATGTCGAAAACGGCGAGGTTCTGGCGCTGGCATCGCTGCCGACATTCGATCCGAACGAGCCAGCCGATGCGCTGGAGCCYGACAGAATCAACCGTATCGTGGCGGCCGATTTCGAGATGGGATCGACCTTCAAGGCGCTGACGACGGCGATGGCGCTCGATTCAGGAATGTTTTCTATCCACTCGGTCATCGATGCCAGTAAGCCGCTCGCCTTCGGGCGGATGCGCATCCATGATTTCGAGGGCAAGTACCGGCCTCTCTCAGTGCCCGAGGCCTTCATTTACTCCTCGAATATCTCGATGGCGAAAATGGCGATCGCCGTCGGCAAAAAGCGCCAGCAGCAGTTTCTGCGGCAGTTCGGGCAGATGGACGCGCTTCGCACCGAACTGCCGGAGACAGCGATGCCGATCCTGCCGAGACGCTGGAACGAAGTCGAAACGGCGACCGTGTCCTTCGGGCATGGCATTGCCGTCACGCCACTGCAGGCGAGCATGGGCGTTGCCGCGCTTGTCAATGGCGGGCGGCTGATCCGGCCGACATTCGTGAAAGACACGCCGGTCGAGGCCCGCACATTTGCCGCCGGCCTGGTCGCGGCGCGGACGAGCCAGGCGATACGCTATCTGATGTCGCTGAATGCCACGGCAGGTTCGGCCAAAAAGGCCAGGGTCCCCGGCTATTTCATCGGCGGCAAGACCGGCTCGGCCGAAAAGGTGGTAGCCGGGCGCTATTCGAAGGAGCTGAACATCACTTCCTTTATGGGCATCGTGCCGGCCGACAATCCGCAATACCTACTGCTGACGCTGCTCGACGAGCCCAAGGGACTGCCGGAAACATACGGGTTTCGCACGTCGGGCTGGAATGCCGCGCCGCTCGGCGGGGCGGTGTTCAAGCGCGCGTTGCCGATGCTGGGTGAGCTCCCGTCTTTCGAGGCGCAGACCGACCCGTTTTCGGGTGTCCGCTGAAGCCCACGTGTCAGCGAAAGATCTTGCAAGGAAGCCTGAATGCCGATCGCATGCCAGGTCGTCAGAAAAGGCGTGAACCGTGCCGAGAGCGACGCCGCCTTCCTCACGATTTCGATGCCGCTTCATCATAAAACCAACATATGGTGCCGCCCGGTAGTCCGCAAACCCCGCCTTTACGTCTGACTTGAGCGCGAGAGAGTGGCCGTGATCGGGAAACATGTTCGTCCGCAGCGGGCGATCAGTCCGTCGATGTCGCCTGGCTGCCCGGTTGCGGACATCGACGGTTCGTCAACATCGAGAAGGCCTTGCTTCTCAAGGCGGCCGAAATGACGGATCGGTCCACAGACGGCAAAGGCATCAGTACGAGGGTCGCGGGCTGAATTTACGCGTGTGAACGGCTTTTCCTCGCCTTCCGCCAGCGTATAAAGGCCTGGAGAAACAGCGAGTGTTCGACATGACAGGTACACCAGGAGGCGCTTTGCGCAGTGCCGCTATCACCGCGAGGCTGTTGACGCTTGCTAAATGCGACACGCGGGCTGCGCCGCAGTGGCAACACCAGCCTCCTGTCATCTCTGCATTCGTCGCCCGCCAACGTGAAACGATAACGCAGCTTGCCATGTCGACGACCGGTCTTGTCATCATCCTTGAGGGAGCAAAGGAGCTCACCTCCGGTGCAGAACGCCGGGTCTACAGGAGCGGCGACATCTTCGTTCTTTCGGCCAACGAACATTTCGACGTTGTCAATGAACCAGATGACAAGACGGGTTACTATCGGGCCTTGTTCATTCGCTTCGACCGCGCACTCATCATTGAGGCGGCCCGGCTGTGGCCGCAGTTCGTAAACCAGGAGACACGTTCGACGGAGCCTCGGATCACCGATGATCTGTGTTCAGCGATCCTTCATGCTGCGCAAGCATTAGCCCATCGCTTCCCGGTGTCGCGTCGGGTGGTCGAGCACCGCCTTCTCGAGGTGGTATTGGTGCTGGCCGAACAGGGAGTGCTTTCGCTCGCGCCCAAATACATTGAGGATTCGGTTGTGGCGGCGGTGCGTCTCCTGGTGCGGCATCGTCTTCATCTGAATTGGACCACGGCAGCGGTGGCTTCCGAATTCTCCATGTCTGAAGCAACACTGCGTCGGCGGCTTCGAGCGGAGGGCCATACGTTCCAAGGTCTACTGCTCGATGAGCGGATGAAGGCGGCCTTCATCATCCTGAAGGATCGTGACGCGGATGTCGCCGACGCGCTGGCGGCAACGGGGTATCATTCGCGCTCGCACTTTTCGAGACAGTTCCAGGTGCGCTTTGGAGCAACGCCCAACGAGGTCCGTCTCGGTAGAGGAGCGCCGTCGAGCTCTTGATTGGAGTCGGCTCAAACCTGATCGGTATCGGATCATCTGCAGACATGATCGTCGCTATCCTCACCTCATCAACCGAGAAGGATAAATCGACATGCATCGATATTTACCGAGAGTGGGTACGGTTTGCGCCCTGGTATTTGCAACAACGGCGGCTGGATCCGACATCAAGAGTTTGAAGGTCGAGATCGAAGGAGTTGAGCAAGGCGGACGCCTGCCGGACAAGGCCGCCTTCTGTCCGCCATCCGCTACCACACAGAGAAACATTAGCCCTGCCATCACCTGGTCGTCAGGACCGCAAGGCACGAGATCTTATGCTCTGTTAATGACGGATCCAGATGTCCCCCGGGATTTCAGCCGGATCAACAAGGCAGCTATAATGATCCGGCGCGACGACCCGCGAGTTTCGGTCTACCACTGGGTACTTGCCGACATTCCGCCTGACACGAAATCGCTCGCGGAAGGTGTTGAAAGCGAAGGGCTGGTTCCCCACGGAAAGCCTGTTGGCGAGACGGCACACGGACGCCGGGGGACGAATGTCTACTCAAGCTTCCTGGCATCTGATCCGGAAATGGCCGGGACCTATGGTGGCTATGATGGTCCTTGCCCTCCGACAAACGACGAGCGCCCGCACCGGTACGTGGTTCAGGTCTATGCGTTGGACGTCCCGTCACTCGGCCTGAACAGCACCTTCGACGGTTCGTCAGTGGAGAACGCAATGCGGGGTCATGTTCTCTCGCAAGGAAACGCCATAGCCACTTATTCCCTCAATCCGAGTGTCACCAAAGAGCTCGGCCAATGACAACAATCGCTCCGAGGAACTCTGAGATGACCACAAATGAAACTGCTGCATCCGTACTGTTTACCCGCGATGCTCGAGGTTACGACGATCTGCGCCGCCGCCTAATTCCCTCTTTCGATGAGTTCTACGGCACCGCCGTGAAGCTCATCCAGGAATGGCAATCGGGCGCAAATCTTGAGGTGCTGGATGTCGGCGCCGGGACCGGCCTCTTTTCGGCGATGGTTTTGGAAGCATGTCCGGTCGAGCGCCTCTGCCTGCTAGATGGATCCTCGGCGATGTTGGAGCAGGCCTGCGCACGTGTTGGGCCAAAAGTGGAGGTGGAGCTTCATCATGCTGACATGGCGGTTGCGGATTTGGGTGGGCCGTGGGATCTCATTGTATCGGCGCTGGCGATCCATCATCTTTCCGACGAAGGTAAGCGCTTACTCTATGGCCGCATCCGCCATGCCCTGAAGCCCGGCGGGCTGTTCGTCAACGCCGAACAGGTAGCCGGACCTGGAGCGGCCGCAGATCAACGCTACCAGAAGATATGGCTCGAAGGAATTCGCCGGCTCGGAGTTTCGGATCATGAGATCGATAAGGTTGCTGAGCGCATGCTCCATGACAAATGCGCCTCCGTTGAAGATCAACTTCGCTGGCTACGCGATGTGGGCTTTTCGGACGTCGACTGCAGCTTCAAAGCCTGGCGGTTCGCTGTAATCAGTGGCAGGGCATAGGAAAGCGCGAGGCTGGCAGCTGCGGTTGTTGTGCGCCATGAGGCTCAAGCATGGGCGACGCAACGGCATGGCGCGGTGTTTACGTCCCAAAATCTGTTGCGGCGACGTCCACTCTGACGAAGTATCTCGCGCGCTTCGATCTCCGGTTCGAAGACGTCAAGAAGAGATATCCGAGACGGAAGTAAGCGGGTCGGCGGTCTAAACCCACTCAACAGCTTTAAGATCGGTGCCTTTCGGTTGGCGGCATTTGCGACAACATTCGGGGAGGTGCGGCCGAAGGGGTGGAAGGCACACGTCCCACATTCCACCTACCATCCTCAAACCCTGCACGCAGGCCGGTCGCCTCCAATAGACGCAGGCACGCACCTCACCTCATCCACCCGCCAGCAACGCCCTTGCGCTCTCCTCGTCCGTAATCAGTGCGGTTGCGAGTCCGGCGCGTACGGTGGCGGTGAGGATGGCGTGTTTGTGGATGCCGCCCGAGGCGACTATGCGGCAGGGGATCTTGCGGTAGTCGGCGAGGTCGGGGGCTAGTACCTGTGCGTTCAGCGGGTGGGCGACGGGGCGGCCCTCGGCATCGATATAGCGGCCGAGCAGGTCGCCGACGGCGCCGACGGCGATCAGGTCACCGACGTCGGTTCCGGCCGGCAGGCCGTAGCGCACCTGCAGGGATTGCCTGGTCACGTCGCCGACGCTCAGGTAGGAAATATCCACTTCGCAGGTCTGGCGGAAGATGCGCTCGAAGACCGATTGCGTGATGATCGCCTCGCGCGATTGCGGGCTCTCGGCATAGATCGGTGCCGCGAAATAGTGGCATTGCGCCTTCAGGACCTGCGCGAAGGCGCGCACGATCTCGAACGTGTTGATCTCCGAGCCGCGTGTCAGCCCGCCCATCATCGAGCGCAGCTCCATCCCGGGCTCGCTTGCCGGCGTCATGTTGGTGACGGTCTCGCGCAGCGTCGCGCCCCAGCCGACCCCGATGGAGCGGGGCTTGCGGGCCTGGATCAGCCGGTCGAGATAGGCGGCTGCGCCACGGCCGAGCGCCTGGTGCAGGAGCTGCGGATCGGCAGGGGTGGGCACGACGACTGCCGCCTCCAGGCCGAAACGTTCCTGCAGGCGCGATTCCAGCTCCATGCCGGCGGCAAGCGGCGAGGCGAAGCTCACCCTGACGATGCCTTCCTCAAGGGCTGCGGCCAGGAACTCGTTCACCCGGCGACGGGTGAGGTACATGCGCTCGGCGATCTGCGCCTGCGTCAGCCCCTCCACGTGATAGAGCCAGGCCGCCCGGATTTTCAGTTCATGCGATTCCATCAATCCCCATCCCCAACGTACCCTAAATGCCTTGGCGTTACATATTTCACATTGGTGTAACATATGTAACGTAATGCCGTCTGCATGACGATAGAACTTCTGATCTTTGATTGTGACGGCGTATTGATCGACAGCGAGCCGGTGGCGAGCGGCACGCTGGCGCAGGCCCTGCAGCGCGCCGGCATTGCCTTGAGCCAGGCTGAGGTCCACCGTCGCTTCACCGGCCTTTCGGGGGAGGCGGCCGGCCGCCTCTGTCGCGAGGAACTCGGCCTTGCCGATCCGGACCGTGTCTTCGCCGATGCCAAAAGCGCGCTCTACGCGGAATTTTCCCGTTCGCTGCGGCCGATGGCCGGCATGGAAGAGCTGGTGCGGAATGTTAAGCAGCGCAAATGCGTCGCGTCCAACAGCGACATGGAGAGGCTGCGCCGCAGCCTCGGTCTTCTGGATCTGTGGACGGAATTTGCCCCGCATATCTATAGCGCCGAGATGGTGGCGAGGCCCAAGCCTGCGCCTGACCTTTTCCGTCTCTGCTCCGAAAATCTCGGCGTGGCGCCGCACCGCTGCCTTGTCATCGACGACAGCGCGCTCGGGATTACCGGTGCTGTGGCGGCGGGCATGACGGCAATCGGCTTCATCGATCCGGCCGATCCACGCAGCGGACGGCACGAGGCGCTGAAGGCGGCAGGCGCTCTGCAAACGGTGGAGGGAGCGGGCGAACTGGCGCGGGCGCTCGACGCGTTTTCGGCGGGAACCGCCGCTTCTTCTGCAGGCAAACCGGCGGTTCAAGCCGCCGGCTGATCTCGTCGCACGGGGCCTTGCCTTACGCGCTGGAACGGCTCTTCGCGGCATCCGCGACGGGCGCCTTTATTGAAAAATTCATGAAGCCGTCAATCCGGCGACATCTAGCTGATTTTAACAACACAGACCACGAGCGGGGGCTCGTCGGTCAAGACACAAGGAGTTTCCGATGATTTCGATCAATCGACGCGGCGCGCTCGGCCTTCTCGGCGCCACCGCCGGCACGCTCGTTCTGCCACGCCTCGCTTTCAGCCAGGGCAAGCGTCCTTCCATCACCATCGCGGTGCAGAAGATCACCAACAACAACTCGCTCGACGTCTATCACGAGCAGTCCAACGTCGGCGAGCGCATCTTCTATCCCAACCTCTGGGAAGGCCTGATCCTGCGTGACTGGATGGGCAATCAGGGTCCGGTTCCGGGTCTTGCCACCGAATGGAAGCGCATCGACGACAAGACGCTCGAGCTCAAGCTCCGCCAGGGCGTCAAGTTCCACAACGGCGATGAAATGACCGCCGAGGACGTCGCCTTCTCCTTCTCCAAGGAACGCGTGTTCGGCAACACGGAACCGGCCGGTGGCAAGACCATCTTCGAATCCGATCACAAGCCTGCGACCGCCAAGGAACTGCCGGCAACCGTGCCCGGCGTCGGACGTCGCCTGTGGCCCGCACTCGCCGGCATCGAGATCGTCGACAAGTACACCGTGCGCCTGCACAACACGACGCCCGACGTGACGCTGGAAGGCCGCCTCTATTCCGGCGGCAGCCAGATCACCAACCGCCGCGCCTGGGATGAGGCCGCAAGCTTCACCGAATGGTCGCGCAAGCCGATCACGACCGGCCCCTACATGGTCGGCGAGTACAAGCCGGACGTTTCGCTGACGCTCGTCGCCTTCGACGAATATTGGGGCGGCCGCCCGCCGTTGGAGCAGATCCGCTTCGTGGAAGTTCCGGAAGTCGCTTCGCGCGTCAACGGCCTCTTGTCTGGCGAATATGACTTCGCCTGCGACCTGCCGCCGGATCAGATCGCCGCCGTTCAGGCCGCTCCGGGCTACGAGATCCAGAACTCGACGATCTGGAACCACCGCATTTCGGTCTTCAACACCCAGAACGAGATCCTCGCCAACCCGCTGGTTCGCCGTGCCATGACCCATGCCATCGACCGCCAGGCGATCGTCGATGCGCTCTGGGCCGGCAAGACGGTCATCCCGGCCGGCCTGCAGTTCGAATCCTTCCGCAACAGCGACATGTTCATCGATGGCTGGGCGCCCCCGGCCTACGATCCCAATCTCGCCAAGGACCTTCTGAAGCAGGCCAATTACAAGGGCGATGCGATCCCCTACCGCCTGCTCAACAACTACTACACGAACCAGACGGCCAACGGCCAGATCATGGTCGAGATGTGGAAGCAGGTCGGTCTCAACGTCGAGATCGAGATGAAGGAGAACTGGGCGCAGATCCACGATCCCCAGGGCATCAAGGGCGTGCGCGACTGGTCGGCTGGCAACTCGATCAACGACCCGATCACGCCGATGGTCGTGCAGTTCGGCCCGAACGGCGAAGTGCAGCAGAAGAAGGACTGGACGAACGCGGAGATGAACAAGCTCGCCGTCGTCATGGAAACCTCCACCGACCGGGCGCAGCGCAAAAAGGCGATTGCCCGCATGCTGGAAATCGCCGAGCGCGAAGACCCGGTCTATCAGGTCCTGCACCAGAATGCCGTCTTCACCGGCATGAAGTCGTCGCTGAAGTGGAAGGCCGCTCCGGCCTTCGCCATGGACTTCCGCGCCACCAACTGGTCGATCTGATCGGCTCCTCGGTCTCCGGCGGCTGAAGGGCTGCCGGAGATCCTGTTTTTGATGCAACAAAAAGCGGGGATGAAAGATGGGCACGACCGGCTCCAATCTCGTGGAACTGCGTGACCTGACGGTCGCCTTCGACGGCATGCAGGTTCTCCACGGCATCGATCTCGATGTCGCCAAAGGCGAGGCGCTCGGCCTCGTCGGCGAATCCGGCTGCGGCAAGTCGGTCACGTGGCTTGCAGCCCTCGGCCTGCTGCCCGGCAAGGCGAGCGTTTCCGGCTCGGTGCAAATCGAAGGTCGCGAACTCATCGGTGGATCGCGCGCGGTGCTCGAAAGTGTGCGCGGCAGCCGCATCGCCATGATCTTCCAGGACCCGTCCAGCTCGCTCAATCCGGTGCTGCGCATCGGCCGGCAGATTTCCGAGGCGCTGTCGGTCCATCGCGGCCTGCGCGGCGAGGCGGCAAAGGCCGAGGCGCTGCGGCTGATCGATATGGTCGGCATTCCCGATTCGCGCCGCCGCTTCGATCTCTACCCGCACGAGTTTTCCGGCGGCCAGTGCCAGCGCCTGATGATCGCCATGGCGTTCGCCGGTCAGCCCGATCTTCTGATTGCCGACGAACCGACCACCGCGCTCGATGCAACGATCCAGGCGCAGATCCTCGATCTCCTGACCCGCCTGCGTGCCGAGACCGGCATGGCGACCGTTTTCATCAGCCATGATCTCGGCGCGGTCAGCCAAGTCTGCGAGCGCGTCTGCGTCATGTATGCCGGACGCATCGTGGAGGAGGGCAGTGTCGAACAGCTCTTCTCCGAGCCGCGCCACCCCTATACGCGCGGCCTGTTCGATGCCATTCCGCGCCTCGACGCCGGCCGTGAACGGCTGATCCCCATTCCCGGCACCGTTCCCAATCCGAAACATCTGCCGGACGGCTGTTCCTTCTCACCGCGCTGTCCGCGCGCCGTCGAGGCCTGTCGCAGCGAGCGCCCGCCGCTCGTTTCTTTCGATGGCGGCCGCAAGCTCGCCTGCACGCGCCCGGTGCCCGTCGCGGTTTCTGTCGAGACCCGGTCGTCCCGTATCGCCGAAGGTCTGCTGCAATGACGCCGCTCATCGAAGTCCATGATCTCGTCCGCATTTATCAGATCCGTCGCGGTCTCTTCGGCCGTCCGACGCCGGTGCGCGCCGTCGACGGCGTTTCGCTCTCGGTCATGCCGGGCGAAACACTCGGCATCGTCGGCGAATCCGGCTCCGGCAAATCGACGCTTGGGCGCATGCTGCTCGGCATAGATGACGCGGACCAAGGAAGCGTGCGTTTCCAGGGGCAGCCGATGCCGGCGCGCCATACCGCGGAATGGCGGGCACTGCGCGCCAAGATGCAACTCGTCTTCCAGGACCCGCTCGCAGCGCTCGACCGCCGCGTAACGATTGCGAAGCAGATCGCCGAGCCGCTTGATATCCACAAGCTCATTCCCAGGGAGCATCAGGGGTCGCGCGTGACGGAACTGATGCGGGCCGTCGGCCTGCGAGATGACCAGGCCGACCGCTATCCCCACGAACTTTCGGGCGGCCAGCGCCAGCGCACCGTGATCGCCCGGGCTCTGGCTTCGCGGCCAAAACTGCTCGTCTGCGACGAGCCGGTTTCCGCGCTCGACGTCTCCATCCAGGCGCAGGTCGTCAACATGATGCGCGACCTGCAGGAAAAGAACGGCATCGCCATGGTCTTCATCAGCCACGACCTGAAGGTGGTGCGCAACATCGCCGACCGTGTCGCGGTCATGTATCTCGGCCGCATCGTCGAGGAGGCTTCTTCCGACGTCATCTTCCGCGCCCCGCAGCATCCCTACACGAAGGCGCTGGTATCCAGCGTGCCCATTCCCGGCAAGCCGCTCGAAGGCCGCGTCATCCTGCAGGGCGAGCCGCCGAACCCGGCCAAGCGCCCTTCTGGCTGCGCCTTCCATCCGCGCTGTCCGCTGGTCCGCGACATCTGCCGTTCCGTAGTCCCGGAGCTCCAAGGGATCGACGAGTACCGCAGCGCCGCCTGCCATGTCGTGGCGGGCAAGACCACGCCAGTGGCGGCATAGGGGAGGGTTCCATGATCCGTTTTGTTCTCGTCCGCCTGTTCCGTGCGATGCTGACCATCATGGCGGTCGTCACCTTCGCCTTCGTGGTCCTGCGCATGTCGGGCGATCCCGCCATGGTGATGCTCGGGCCTGACGTGCCGCAGGAGTCGGTCGATGCCTTCCGCAAGGCATGGGGCCTCGACCAGCCGCTCTGGATCCAATATCTCGCGTATATCAAGTCGATCTTCACCGGTGATTTCGGCGTCTCGATGCGTGACAAGGCATCCGCAATCCAGCTGGTGCTGGAACGTGTGCCGGCGACACTGCAGCTGACGGTGCCGGCCCTCATCTTTAAGCTCGTTTTCGGCATTCCTGCCGGCGTCTACGCGGCGCTGCACCGGCAAAGCTTCTCCGATCGCGGCGTCATCCTGCTAGCCGTCCTCGGCTTCACCATTCCCTCCTTCGTCATGGGACTGCTGCTCGTGCTGCTCTTCTCGGTCATCCTCGGCTGGCTGCCATCGGGCGGGCAGGATACGTGGGTGCACGGCATTCTGCCGACGCTGACCATGAGCATCGGCGGCATCGGCATCCTCGCCCGCTTTTCGCGCAGTGCCATGATCGAGGTGATGGGCCAGCCCTATATACGCACCGCCTCGGCCAAGGGGCTGACATGGCGCGACGTGGTCTGGAACCACGCATTGCCCAATGCGGCAGTGCCGATCGTCACGATCGTCGGCTTCATGGTCGGCTCGCTGATTGCAGGCGCGGTCGTGGTGGAATCGATCTTTTCCTGGCCTGGCATCGGCCGCCTGCTGGTGGTCTCCGTCAGCAATCGCGACCTCGCCGTCGTTCAATGCATCCTGCTGATCATCGCCGCCGTCATGGTCGTATCGAACCTCGTCGTCGACCTGCTCTACGGCTGGCTCGATCCGCGCCTTCGCTCACACGCGGCCGGACATTGAGGAGAAAGCCAATGGCAACTGTCGATCTCGCTGGGACATCGGCTTCCGGAAAGCCGAACCGCCTCGTCTCGTTTCTGCGCCGCAACGTGCCGCTCTCGGTGGCATTCGGCATGCTGTGGCTCGCGGCAATGGTGCTGACCGCCATTTTCGCCGACTATATCCGCCCGTTCAACATCACGGCCATGGATCTCGGCAGCCGGCTTTCAGCGCCGGGCGGCCTCAAGCATCTGCTCGGCACGGACGAACTCGGCCGCGACGTGCTTTCGCGTCTCATCCAGTCGATCCGCGTCTCGCTCGTCATCGCCTTCGGTGCGACGATCCTGTCGGCACTCTTCGGCACGCTGCTCGGGTTCCTCGCGGCGCAGTTACGCGGTTTCGTGGAGCATCTTGTCCTGATGCTCGCCGATTTCCAGGCGGCACTTCCCTTTCTCATCATGTCGCTCGCGGTGCTCGCCTTCTTCGGTTCCTCCATGCTGTTGCTCGTCTGCCTCATGGGTTTTTACGGCTGGGAGCGCTATGCGCGCATCGCCCGGGGCCTTGCCATTGCCGCCGGCGCGCAGGGTTATGCGGCGGCGGCGGTGCAGCTTGGTGCCACACCCTCGCGCGTCTACCTGCATCATATCCTGCCGAACGTCGCCTCGACGCTGATCGTTTCCATGACCCTCACTTTCCCGGAAATCATCCTGATGGAAAGCGGACTCTCCTTCCTTGGCCTCGGCGTGCAGTCGCCAGAAACCAGCCTCGGCAACATGGTGGGCTTCGGGCGGGAATATCTGACGCGCGCGCCCTGGATCATGCTGGCGCCCGCCGCCGTCATAATGCTGACGACGCTTTCGATCTCGCTCGTCGGCGACTGGCTGCGCGACAAGCTCGACCCGACCATCCGCTAATGCTGAAATCAACAGGTTGAAGGTTATTTCATGACGCTTATCACCGGCCACCGCGGCGCCCGCAACCTCTGGCCCGAAAACTCGCTCGCCGGCTTCCGCAATGCGATCACGCTCGGCGTCGACGCCATCGAATTCGATGTGCACCTGACGCGCTCGGGCGAACTCGTCGTCATCCACGACGCGACGCTGGAACGCACCGCCGAAGGTGTCGGCCCGGTGCAGGACCTGTCGGTGGAAGCCCGCAGGTCCGTCAGGTTGAAAGGCACGGACGAGGCCATTCCGACGCTCGCCGATGTGCTCGATGTGCTTGCGGTCAACAAGGGCATCGACCTACATGTCGAGATCAAGATCGACGAGACGGGTACGCCCTATCCTGACATTGCCGCGCGCGTCGCAGCCGAGCTTTTTCGCTTCGGTGTCGGCGGACGCTCCTACCTGACCTCCTTCGATACGTCGGTGCTGGAGGAGTGCCGCCTTCACGCGCCAGATGTTTCCCGCCTCGTCTCCGTCAACGCCGCCTGGGCCGAGAAGCAGGGTGGGCTCGCCGCCTTCGTCGACCGCCTGGACGGGCTGGTGGAGATCGTAGCCATTCATCACGAGCTGATGGAAGCCGAATGGGACTTGATCCGCAGCCGGCTGCCGCTCGACCGCCTCTGTGTCTGGACCCTCAACGACGAGTCCGGCATCCGCCACTGGTTGGAGCGCGGTATCGGCAGCCTGACCTCGGACAGCCCGGATCTGGCGCTGAAACTTCGCGCCGGTATTGCTGCGTGAGCTATGGATTTGCCTCTGCGCCCTAGCGGGGGAACGGCCCATTAAGCCTGTGCCATTGGATCAGTGGCGCGGTCATGGCGCTGTGATTTCTGCTGGTCGGCTTGGACACCATGCGAAATGGCCGACGGCCAGCTTTCGTCCTCATATCGAAAGCGGTACCACCGATGACATCATCAGCGCGCTTGCTGCGCCAATGGCCACCGCGTCATCAGCGGCACGGCCGGCGATATCGCCGACGATCTGGCGGCTTGGTTTACGGCGGGTGCCGCCGATGGTTTCGTGCTGATCCCCGCATGGTTCCCAGGCGGCCTGGAAGACTTCATCGACGCAGTGGTACCGGAATTGCAAAAGCGCGGACTGTTCCGCACTGCCTATGAGGGGCAAAACCTGCGCGAGAACCTCGGCCTTCGCGGCCGGCCCTCGACAGGGCATCATGCGGTCAGCTGCGTTCGTCTCGTAATATAAGGCAGGGGCGGGCGAACGGCGCGGCGCGTCAGCCAGTTGCAGGACGGACGCGGTGTCCGCCGCGATCGGCTTGAGGATTTCGGTCCGCAGTCGTTACATGCTCATCGCCAGCGAAACCGGCGCTCCAGGGCAGAAATCTCGTCACCGACTTCACGAAGGCTTGTCCGCATGTCCGCCTGCGCGGTTGCTTCGTCGAAATCATCGAGAAACAGACTTCGAAACTCGTTGATGACAAGAGCCCTTTCGAGCTCGTTATGGCGTGCGGACAATCGAAGCATGCGTCGCAGTCGGCCCATCGGACATGTCCCTGTCAGGCTGCCCGTCCCGGCAGCTTCATGCCGGGTGCCATCAAAGCGTGGATGGCACGCAGAACATCCGGCGCGGATGCAAAGCGCTGTTCGTCGAGATCATAGACCTCCTCGTATTTGACGGCAACGAACCGCACACCGGTCCCGTCCGGGACAATGATGCCGACCTGTATTCCGGCATATTCGATAACCTGCTTGGCCATGGCCTGCCTCCGATGAGCATCGATAGTTCCGAGCGGGACAAGGTTCATACT
>NZ_JBFUBG010000042.1:0-52340 GCF_056405875.1 Rhizobium sp. P1_E6
GGCAGCGCGAGAGAACGGTGATCGGAACCTTGCGGATCTCCGTCGTCGCGAAAATGAACTTCACATGTTCCGGCGGCTCTTCCAGCGTCTTCAACAACCCGTTGAAGGCCTGTGTCGACAGCATGTGCACTTCGTCGATGATGTAGACTTTGTAACGCGCCGAAACCGGCCGGTAGCGCACCTGCTCGATGATCTCTCTGATATCGTCGATACCGGTATGCGAAGCGGCATCCATCTCGATCACATCGACATGGCGGCCTTCCATGATCGCCTGGCAATGCTCGCCGGGCACCCGAAGGTCGATCGTCGGCTTGTCGATCTCGGCCGTCTTGTAGTTCAGCGCCCGCGCCAGGATGCGCGCCGTCGTCGTCTTGCCCACCCCGCGAACGCCGGTCAGCATATAGGCCTGCGCAATGCGGCCCGTCTCGAAGGCGTTGGTGAGCGTGCGGACCATCGGCTCCTGGCCGACCATCAGGTCCGTGAAATCCTTGGGGCGGTATTTGCGTGCCAGCACCCGGTACCCGGTGCCCGTCGAGGCGGCATCTTGTGACTGTCGCTCGGTGTCGCTCATCGCCCTGCTTGCGCCCGGAAAGGCCGGGCTTCTTGGAAGAGAAGGTGGGAGGCTGGCACGATGACCCGTGCCGGGCTCGTTAGGGCTGCTTCCTTCCGGACCTGACCCGGTTGGCGAGTGGCTCGTCCACCACCAACCTCCCGAATGCACATATCGGCAAAATCGACATCAAAAGCAAGCCAAGCTCAAAAAAAACTGCTAGTCCATTGGAAAACATCAGGAGAATGCCCTTGAGCGATTTCGTGCTGGACCCCAGGCTCGAAAACGACAGCACCAGTATCATGGTGACAGGCCTGTGCGATGTCAGGCTGTCGAAGGACGCTCGCTGGCCCTGGTTGATCCTGGTGCCGCGCCGCGCCGATATCACGGAGATCTTTGAGCTGACGCCGCTCGACCAGGTGCTGCTCACCTTCGAGATCGATCTCGTCTCCACGGCGCTCAAGGCGATTACGGGTACCACAAAAATCAATGTCGGGGCACTTGGCAATATCGTCCGCCAGCTTCATGTTCATGTCATTGCGCGTTCCGAAGGTGATGCGAACTGGCCGGGGCCTGTCTGGGGTTTCGGCAAGGCCGAGCCTTACGAGGACGGAACAAGAAACGAATTCATAGCAAAGCTGCGGGAAGCCCTTTCATCATGAGTCATTCGCTTTTCGATTCGGACGTACCGCATCCCGAACCCAGCAATCTCACCGCCTTTGCCGCCAATGACCTTAACCGTGACAGCGAACATCGCGATGAAGCCTCGGTCGAAAAGGCGCTCGCCCGCGAAGGCACGCATATCTTCGCATTCGCCAAGGACAAGCTCGTGCTGAAGCACGACGGTCAGGTGCTCGATCCGCTCTTTGCCCGCTACGAGCTGCAGGAGCTGAAACCGGACTGGGACGAGACTGTGCTGCTCGGCTATCGCAAAACCGGGGAGCCGCGCCTTGCTGTGCCCGTCGGTATCGACGTCGAAGATATGGCAAGCCAGTACAAGCCGGTCGACGGCCGCGCGCTTTTCCGCGACGAGTTGGTGGATGAGATACTGCTCGGCGAGTTCGCCCAGGCCGCAAGCCTCATCCGCTGGAACGGCGACAATCGCTTCTGCGGTCGCTGCGCCGCGGCCATGGAAATCCGCATCGGCGGCTACAAGCGCGTCTGCACTGCCTGCGAGCATATGATTTTTCCGCGTACCGATCCCGTGGTCATCATGCTGACGATCGACGAGGAGCGTGATCTCTGCCTGCTTGGCCGCAGCCCGCATTTTGCGCCGGGCATGTATTCCTGTCTGGCAGGCTTTCTGGAGCCCGGCGAAACCATCGAAAATGCGGTGCGCCGCGAAACGCTGGAAGAATCCGGCATCAGGACCGGCCGCATCCGCTATCATGCCTCGCAGCCCTGGCCGATGCCGCATTCCCTGATGATCGGCTGTTATGCCGAGGCGAAATCGCACGAGATTCACCGTGATGAGGCCGAACTCGAGGATTGCCGCTGGTTCACCCGTGAGGAAACCATCGAAATGCTGGAGCGCCCTGGCGCCAACGGCAAAGCGCCGCCGCCAAAGGGCGCGATTGCCCATCGTCTGATGCGCGACTGGGTGGAGTGGAAACGCTGAGCAGGAGCCGAAACGCGCGGGTGGTCGTCACCCGGCCTCGGCCATGCTGCAAGAAGGTATAATCATGGTCGCCCGTTCGGAACGGCTGTTGGCCCTGCTTCAGACGCTCCGGCGCTACCGGCGGCCGGTCACCGGCACTGTGTTGGCCGGGGAAACCGGCGTCAGCCTGCGCACGCTCTACCGCGACATTGCGAGCCTCCAGGCGCAAGGTGCGATGATCGAGGGAGAGGCCGGCATAGGTTATGTGCTGAAGCCCGGCTTCATGCTGCCGCCGATGATGTTTTCCGAAGAGGAACTGGAAGCTCTCGTGCTCGGCTCCAGATGGGTGGCGCGCGCTGCCGAGCCACGCCTGGCCAGTGCCGGCGCGGATGCGCTTGCGAAGATCGCCGCCGTGTTGCCCCCCGACATGCGCGACATGGTCGATTCGGCCACACTTTTTGTCGGCAGGAAGCGGCAGGATGAGGATAAGGCGGATGTCTCAGCCATCCGCAAGGCGATCCGTCTCGAGCGTATCCTCGAACTGCATTATGGCGACGAGCAGGGCCGCGTCTCCCGCCGGCGCGTCTGGCCTTTCGCGCTCGGCTATTTCGAGCATGTGCGCATCATCATGGCCTGGTGCGAGCTGCGCCAGGATTTCCGCCATTTCCGCACCGATCGCATCATCGATATGGCGATCGATGAGACGCGTTATCCACGCCGCCGCACGGCAC
Organism: Rhizobium sp. P1_E6; assembly: GCF_056405875.1. Lineage (NCBI taxonomy): Bacteria > Pseudomonadati > Pseudomonadota > Alphaproteobacteria > Hyphomicrobiales > Rhizobiaceae > Rhizobium > Rhizobium sp. P1_E6. The sequence goes on from NZ_JBFUBG010000042.1 coordinate 2,879, forward strand.
TTCTCAAAGAGTGGCGGGCCACGCAGGATACTCCGATCGAGCAGTGACACTGCTGCCATAAACTGTCAGCAGGAAGCGCTATTATCAGTACCAGTCCAGCAGGAAAGGAGTACTGATCATGGGAATGCCCCAAGTCGTTCAATATGCCGGCCGTCGTACTTCCGTCAAAGCCGGAAAGACCCTTCGCTCTCGCCTGGTACGCTTGTTTTCGGATCGCTTCGTAACGCCGTCACTGCGCCGTCCGCGCCTTGATATCGAGACGATGCCGCTATGGCACAAGCGCGATCTCGGCTTCAGCGATGGGCAGGACTGGCGCGTCGGTGACGATCTCTTCCGCTAAGGCCGCACGCCGACATCATCGACATTCTTCCCGGTAACGAAGCGGCGCTCTCTGCAGAACCGTGACAGGAGAACTACTGCCATAACTTGGCAGTAGCCGTTTTCGGCCGTGCATCTTTCAACCCCGATGGAGAACCGAAATGACCAGCCCCAATCTTATTATCCTTTATGTCAAGGATCCCGCCGAAAGCGCCGCCTTTTACCGCAATATCCTGAGCCGCGAGCCGGCCGTGGAGGCGCCGAATTTCGTCGCCTTCCCTCTCGATGGCGGCTTCACTCTCGGCCTCTGGCGCCGCAGCAAGGTCGAACCGCAACCCTCGGCCATCGGCAACCGTGGCGAAGTCGCTTTCATGGTAGCAGGCGAAAATGCCGTCGCCAGGCATTACGAAGACTGGCGCAGTCGCGGCCTGCCCGTCGCCCAGGAACTGACCGAACTCGACTTCGGCCCAACCTTCGTCGTGCTCGATCCGGATGGGCACCGGCTGCGTGTTTGTGAGCCGGATAAATAAGTTTGAACATGAAGCCCCTCCGGCCATCTGCCAGAGGGGCTTTTTGCAATCTATAGAAGCCCGCGCATCGGATGGCCCTTATAGACGCCGAGGATGCGGACCTTCTCGGAGAAGAAACGCAATTCCTCCAGCGCGCGGCGCACATGCGCGTCGTTCGGGTGGCCCTCGATGTCGGCGTAGAACTGCGTCGCCACGAACTTGCCGCCGAGTTGGTAGCTCTCGAGCTTGGTCATGTTGATGTTGTTCGTCGCAAAGCCGCCGAGCGCCTTGTAGAGTGCTGCGGGAATGTTGCGGACATTGAAGACGAAGGTGGTGACGATCTTCTCGTCATGGGTCGAGCGTTCTGCCCATTCCTCGTCACGCGACAGCACCACGAAGCGTGTCACGTTGTTTTCCGTATCCTCGACATTTTCAGCGATGATGTCGAGCCCGTAGAGGTCGGCGGCAAGGCGCGGCGCGAGCGCTGCCATCGAGCGGTCGCCGGTTTCCTTGACGAGCTTGGCAGCCCCTGCCGTATCGCCGGCGATGACGGGCTTCCAGCCGTTGGCCCGTACGATCTTGCGGCACTGGCCGAGCGCATGGATATGGCTATGCACGGTCCGGATTTCATCCTTCGTCACGCCCGGCAACACCATGAGCTGAAACCGGATCGGCATGAAATATTCGCCGATGATATGCAGGCGTGATTCCGGCAACAGGTGGTGGATGTCGGCGACGCGACCCGCGATCGTGTTTTCGATCGGGATCATGCCGATATCGGCGTCACCATTGTCGACCGCCGTGAAGGCATCCTCGAAGGTCTGGCAGGGCAGCGGCTCCATGGTCGGAAACATGTCGCGGCTCGCCATGTCGGAATTTGCGCCGAATTCGCCCTGGAAGGCGATTCTGTTGGTCTTGATGTTCATGGGGAAATCCGTCAGTTGGCCTTTGCAGAGAGAATGCGCCGCGCCTTTTCGAGGTCCGCGGGAGTATCGACACCGAGCGGAACAGTGTCAACGATCTCGACATCGATCCGCATACCGGCTTCGAGCGCCCGCAACTGCTCCAGCGATTCGCGTTTTTCCAGCGTCCCACGGTCGAGGGAGACAAAGCGCTCCAGTGCTGCGCGCCGATAGGCGTAAAGCCCGATATGGTGATAGAGCGGCCCTTCGCCATAAGGCGCGGTCGTGCGCGTGAAGTAAAGCGCGCGCAGACGGCTTTCGGAGACAGGCGTGCCTACGACCTTGACGATGTGTGGCGCTGTCTTGTCCTCCTCGTTGTCGATCTCGGTCGTCAACGTGCCGATATCGACCTCCGGGTTATCGAGGGGACGCAATGCTGCACGCACCGTTTCCGGATCGATTGTCGGAAGATCGCCCTGGACGTTCACGATGATTTTCGCCTTTTTGTCCGGATCGACGATCGTCAGTGCCTCGAAGATGCGGTCCGAACCGACCTGATGGTCCTTGCTCGTCATGATCACTTCAAAGCCTGCTGCGGCCACAGTGTCGAAAACCTCCTGGTCGTCGACGGCCACGATGACGCGCCCGATCGCCGCTTCCTGTGCCCGTTTTGCCACCTGGACGATCATCGGCAAACCGCAAATATCGGCCAGCGGCTTGCCCGGAAGGCGGGTGGAGGCCATGCGTGCGGGGATCAGCACCAGCACGTTATCTAATTTTGAATCAGTCATTGTTCGGGCCTTCTAATCCGGGCTGAAAAGTGGCAAAAAGTCTCACGCACAAGACCATTTAGACAGTTGCAACGAATAGCCAAAAGACATAGGTTCCGCGCAATTTCAAGATGGTCCGGTTTCTGGTCTGCCGGCTGCAAGGGGAGCATTGCAGATGAATTCATACGTCAATACGGCCGTGGGGGCGCTGCTTGGAACGGTTTTCGTTCTGATGTCAGTCTCCATTGCCTCCGAGGGGATCTTCCATTCCGAGGCACCGGAGAAGGAAGGTTTTGCCATCGTCGCCGAGGAGGCACCCGCCGCCGGCGGTGAAGGCGCACCTGTTGCCGTTGCCGTTCCGATCGCAAAGCTTCTTGCAAGTGCCGACGCCAAGGCCGGCGAAACCGTATTCAAGAAGTGTCAGGCCTGTCATGACGGCACCAAAGGCGGACCGAACAAAGTCGGCCCGAATCTCTTTGGTGTCGTAGATCGCCCGATCGCCTCGCATGAAGGCTTCGCCTATTCTTCTGCCATGAAGGACTTCTCCAAGGGCAGCAGCGAACATTGGACCTTCGAGAACCTCAACAAGTTCCTGCTCGCGCCGAAGAAGGACGTTCCAGGCACCGCCATGGGCTTTGCCGGTCTGCCGAAGGATCAGGATCGCGCCAACGTCATCCTTTACCTGCACACGCTGGCAGATTCACCGGCTCCGCTGCCGGATCCGAATGCTCCGACAGCAACGCAGTAAGAGCCCTCGAAATTTTTCAAGAAGCCCGGCCGCAAGCCGGGTTTTTTTGTTGCCTCATGCGCCGAGAATATAGGCCCAGAAGGAAACGGTGATGGCGCCGAGCGCCGTGGTCACCGTGATCGTGGAGGCCGCAAGGCTGTGACCGACGCCGAAGCGGTTGGCGATCAGCCAGGCATTCACCCCCGTCGGTACCGACGAAGTCAGCACCAGTGCTGCCGTCCATTCAGCGCTGAGGCCGAGCGCGTGGCTCGCCGCCCAGACGCAACCGGGCAGCAGCAAAAGCTTGAAGGCGGAAGTCACGCTGGCAATCCCGACATTGCCGGAGACACCATATTTTTGCAGTGCCATGCCTAGCGAAATCAGCGCGGCCGGTCCGGCCGTGCTGGCGATCTGGCCGACGACGGAGCTGATGRTTGCCGGCATGGTCAGGCCCGAGACATGAAAGACGGCGCCGGCAACGATACCGATGACCAGCGGATTATGCAGCAGGTTCAGGCCGATTTGCTTCAGTACCAGGATCATGCTGCGGTCGCTCTTTCCAGAGATCTTGCGTTCGGCATGTTCCATCATGATCGTGCCGGCCACCATCATGATCGGCAGATGCACGGCCAGCAGGATGGAAAGAGCGACAAGCCCCTCGCTGCCAACGGTGCGCTCGACCAGCGGCAGGCCAATGAAAATATTGTTGGCGAAGGCCGAGGATACGCCGGCGAGCACGCCGATCCGCTCGTCGCGGCCGAAGAAACGCGTGGCGACGATGTGCCCCGCCGTCCATGTCACCGCGACGCCAGAGAAATAGACGATCCAGAGCCGGAACGGCGAAGCGCCGTGGAAATCTGCCCCGGCGATGGTGCGGAAAAGCAGCAGCGGTACGGCAATCTTGAAGACGAACTCGCTCAAGGCATCGCCGACATTTGCCGTCAGCACCCCGATGCGGACGATCAGCCAGCCGATGAGAATGAGAAGGAAGATCGGAAGAACGTCGAAAATGATGGCTGACATAAACTGCTGCTCTGCGCGGGATTGCCGAGGTCTAGCAGCAAATTGGCGGCCATGACAAATGCAGCGGATACKATTTCTTTTGCGTCGCAACAAAAAAAGCGGGCCTAGCCCGCTTTTCCGCATCCGGCCTTGCCGGATATCCGGTTACGATACTGCCAGTTCATCCGTGGTCAGGCTCGTTCCGGTAAGACTGAAGGGATCATCCCTTCCGTAACCGGCCATACGAGATACCTGCATGCCGGTCTTCCTGATGCTGTTTTTAGGCAGGCAAAGTGACAGCGGCATGACGAATAGGCGGCAGTTTTACGAAGACTTAGAGGATGATCTGCTCTTTATCCTTTCAATGMCGGCAGATTTCGCTAAGACCGATTACCGGCTATCACAAATCCGGGACTTCCCATTTCATGACCAAATTCGATGTTCTGACAGTCGGCAACGCAATCGTCGATATCATCGCCCGTTGCGACGACCAGTTCCTCATTGACAACAAGATCACCAAGGCGGCGATGAACCTCATCGATGCCGAGCGCGCCGAATTGCTCTATTCGCGCATGGGTCCGGCGCTCGAAGCGTCCGGCGGCAGCGCCGGCAACACGGCTGCAGGCGTCGCCAGCCTCGGCGGCAAGGCCGCCTATTTCGGCAAGGTGGCGGAGGATCAGCTCGGCGAGATCTTCTCGCATGATATCCGTGCCCAGGGCGTTCACTACCAGACCGAGGCCAAGGGCACGTTTCCGCCAACCGCACGCTCGATGATCTTCGTTACCGACGATGGCGAACGCTCGATGAACACCTATCTCGGCGCCTGTGTCGAACTCGGGCCGGAGGATGTCGAAGCGGATGTCGTGGCCGAGGCCAAGGTGACCTATTTTGAGGGTTATCTCTGGGATCCGCCGCGCGCCAAGGAGGCAATCCTCGATTGCGCCCGCATCGCCCACGAGAACGGCCGCGAAATGTCGATGACGCTGTCCGACAGCTTCTGCGTCGATCGTTATCGCGGCGAGTTCCTGGATCTGATGCGGTCGGGCAAGGTCGATATCGTCTTCGCCAATCGTCAGGAAGCCCTGTCGCTTTACGAGACCGACGATTTCGAGGAAGCGCTGAACAGGATCGCCAAGGATTGCAAGATTGCCGCTGTGACCGTGAGCGAGGACGGCGCCGTGATTCTGCGGGGTAACGAGCGCCATTACGTCGATGCCATCAAGATCAATGAAGTCGTTGACACGACCGGTGCCGGCGATCTCTTCGCCTCGGGCTTCCTCTACGGCTACACGCAGGGCCGTACGCTGGAAGATTGCGGTAAGCTTGGCTGCCTTGCCGCCGGCATCGTCATCCAGCAGATCGGCCCGCGGCCGATGAAGTCGCTTTCCGAGGCGGCCAAGGAGGCGGGTCTTATTTAAAGGCCTCGCCCGGATAGGCACCCCAGATTTCCGACTGCGCCACCCAACCCTCGGCGCCGTCGGTTTTTGCGAAGCACCACTCTCCGCTGCATTCGCCGATCGTGATCATCACGCCGGGCTCCAGCTTGGCGACGATGGAGGAGGATGGTTGCGCCTCGCGGCGGAGGTTCACAAAGACGCTCTTGCCCTTGCCTTTCATCCACGGCGCGGCGATGGCGGCACGCTGGCCTGAGAGAAGCGACTGGTTGACCCAGCCCTCGGTGCCGTCGGCATCGCGGATACGTCGCCAGTTGTCATATTCCTGGATGATTTCGACCGGCAGCCCCGACTTCAGATAGAGCCAGGAAACGGCGTAATCCGTTCCCGGTCCGATGCGCAGGTTGACGCGCTTGGACTTCAGCGTCACGAAACGCGGCAGCGGCAGGCCGCTCGGCCCCTTGGCGGCCTGTGCTTGGGCAAATTCGATGCTGCCTGCCGATACGGCAAGGGCGATCGCCAGGACGAGGCAGGACTTCAGAACAGTGCGACGCATGGAAGCTTCCATTAGCTCGAATTCGAAGCAGGCCTTGCCCGCTCGTTTTCCGGGAATCCCCGGTCGCCTCGCGAGTTTTGTTTGTCTTCGCGTGCGGGTCTGGTAGAAAATGCCCGGAACGGGGAAATGATCGCCCAACTTGGTTAAAGACCTCTGAACAAGGCACCGCAAGCCGCTATGACGACGAAGAAAAAACCGAAGGTCTACATAACCCGCAAGTTGCCTGATGTCGTCGAAACCCGCATGCGCGAGCTTTTCGATGCAGAGCTGAATATTGACGATACGCCGCGATCCGTCGCTGAGCTCGCCGAAGCTGTCAAAAGCTGCGACGTGCTCGTCCCGACTGTGACGGATCGGATCGACGCTGCCCTCATCGATCAGGCTGGGCCGCAGATGAAGCTGATCGCCAGCTTTTCAAACGGCACCGACCATATCGATGTCGAAGCCGCTGCGCGCAAAGGCATCACCGTCACCAACACGCCGAATGTGCTGACCGAGGACACCGCTGACATGACGATGGCGCTGATTCTCGCTGTGCCGCGGCGGATCGGCGAAGGCGCGCGTGTGCTGACCGACACACCCGGCGAATGGGCAGGTTGGTCTCCCACCTGGATGCTCGGCAGGCGTATTCACGGAAAGCGTATCGGCATCGTCGGCATGGGTCGGATCGGCACGGCCGTTGCGCGACGCGCCAAGGCCTTCGGCCTGTCGATCCATTATCACAACCGCAAGCGCGTCAATCCGGCGACCGAGGACGAGCTGGAGGCGACCTATTGGGAAAGCCTCGATCAGATGCTTGCCCGTGTCGACATCGTCTCGGTCAATTGCCCCTCGACGCCAGCAACCTTCCATCTCCTGTCGGCGCGGCGCCTGGCGCTGTTGCAGCCGACCGCCTATCTCGTCAACACCGCCCGCGGTGACGTGATCGACGAGGCCGCCCTTATCAAATGCCTGCGGGAAGGAAAGATCGCTGGCGCCGGGCTCGATGTCTTCGAGAACGAACCGATGGTCAATCCGAAGCTGGTCAAGCTCGCCAATGAGGGCAAGGTCGTGCTGTTGCCACATATGAGCTCGGCGACGATCGAGGGACGTGCGGAGATGGGCGACAAGGTCATCATCAACATCCGCGCCTTCATTGATGGTCATCGCCCACCGAATCGGGTACTGCCAGGCCGGTGACGGCCGGAGCACGCCCATCTTTAGCCGGTCAGATTAGCGGGCGAGGGCTTTCTTCATCTCGATAAACGTCACGCGCGTAAAACCCGGATGGGACTTTTCGGCTGTGCTGGCAAAGCCCCAGGCGGCGAAGGTCGAATGATTGCCGACGAGCTCTATCCGCGTCTCGAGCCTTAGCGCTGGGAGACCGAGATCGCAGGCCTTCTCCTCGGCGATATCAAGCAATCGACGGCCGATGCCCTTGCCTTGCGCGGATGGAAGAACCGCGAGCTTTCCGACATAGAGACAGTCTGCCTCCGGGCGCAGAAAAATGCAGCCGGCGAGCTGCCCCTCGTTCTCCACCGCATAAGCGATTTCCACCTTGGCTTTTTCCGCCAGAGCCTCCACCGTCAGGCGGATTGCGGAGGAGGGCGGATCGATGCGGCCTTCCATATAGGCGAAGGATGCGAGAATGAGATCGAGCAGCTCGCTCCAGCGGGCAAAACTCTCATCGATGCGAAAAGGCGTCATGCGGTCTTGCTCTGCCTCGCACGCCGGCGCTTGTAACGGATCGTATCGAAACGGGCCGACAGGGCGTCATAGAGCAGCAAGCGGCCGATCAGCGGCTCTCCGGCGCCGGTAATGAGCTTGATCGCCTCCATAGCCATCAGCGTGCCGATCACGCCGGTCAGTGCGCCGATGATGCCGGCCTCCGCGCAGGCGGGGATCAGCCCGGCAGGCGGGGCTTCGGGAAAAAGATCGCGATAACCGGGGTTGAGCGTGCCGTCTTCGGCGCTCTCATAGGGTTTCAGCACTGTCAGCGATCCGTCGAAGCGGCCGACGGCACCGGTGACGAGCGGAATACGCGCTTCTTCGGCCGCATCGGCTGCCGCATAACGCGTGTCGAAATTATCAGAGCCGTCGATCAAGAGATCGAAGCCGGAGAGGTCCCGGCGCGCTGCCTCCGGCGAAAAGCGCTCCGTGAGGCGGATGACCTTGATATGCGGGTTCAGCCGCGCGATCGCGACGGCCGCGCTTTCAGTCTTCAATTCGCCGATCGTGCCGGAATCGTGAATCACCTGCCGTTGCAGGTTGGAGAGCGAAACACGGTCGTCATCTGCAATGCCGAGCGTGCCGACGCCAGCGGCCGCCAGATATTGCAGAATCGGTGCGCCGAGCCCTCCGGCACCGATYACCAGCACGCGCGCGGCCTTCAGCTTCTGCTGGCCCGCACCGCCGATTTCCGGCAGCAGGATATGGCGGTGATAGCGTGCGATTTCGTCAGGGCCGAGGGGTTCCATGGACGTGATGCTATCACGCCCCGAACCGCCACGAGAAGCGCTATCGCTCATTCGAAAACCCTTCCTTCGGCGACCGTGAAAAACTGCGCTCGTTCTGCAAGGGCCGCAAACATCTGATGCTCCGTTCCCGTCATGAAGGCCTGGCCGCCGAGCCCGTCTATGAGGTCGAACAGTGCGGCGCGGCGTCCCTCGTCGAGATGGGCGGCAATCTCGTCGAGGAGCAGGATCGGCGCATGGCCCGTAAGGTTGCCGACGAGCCGCGCATGGGCCAGCACGAGGCCTACCAGCAGGGCTTTCTGCTCGCCGGTGGAGCAGCGCGCCGCTTCCATCTGCTTCTCCCGATGATGCACGATGAGATCGGCGCGATGCGGCCCGTCCAGCGTGCGTCCGGCCCCGGCATCGCGGTAGCGATTGGCAGCGAGGGTTGCCGTATACTCATCTTCCAGGTCGACCGAGGGCCGGGAGAACTGGCCGTCCATGAAGCCCGAGAGCTGCAGCGATGCTGAGGGGAAAGGGGATGTCTCGCGGCTTTCCTCGATGAGGCGCGTCAGCAGGCCGAGCATTTCCTGCCGGGCGAGCGCCATGGCAATGCCGAGGCTTGCCATCTGCTCCTCGATGCCGGAAAGCCAGGACGGATCGAAACGGCCTTCGTCGAGCAGTTTGTTGCGGCTGCGCATGGCGCGCTCGAAATCGCTGGCCCGCCTGCCATGTTCGGGATCGAGCGACAAGACCAGCCGGTCGAGGAACCGCCTGCGGTCGGACGAGCCACCGGTAAAGAGCCCGTCCATTGCCGGGGTCAGCCACAGCACGCGCAGATGATCCGTCAGTTCGTCGACCGTCTTCGCCGTCGTTCCATTGATGCGCAGCCGGCGCGTTGTCGCCTCGTCGCTGGTATCGATGCCGGTGCCGATCTCCACATCGCCTTCCATGCCATCGAGCTCGGCAAAGATCGAAAATCCGCCTTGAGCACCGACGCGGGTGATATCGCCATAGGCTGCGCGCCTCATTCCCCGTCCTGGCGACAGGAAGGAAACCGCCTCCATCAGGTTGGTTTTGCCGGCGCCATTGTCCCCGGTCAGCACCACATGCCGCCCGTCGAGCACAAGTGAGGCCGCACCATAATTGCGAAAATCAGTGAGCTTCAGACGGGAAAGGGAAACCTTGTGCGGCATCTGATATCCGGAATCATCGAGGCTGACAGCTACGCCGAAGCCATCAGGATATCAAGGCTGAGAGCCGCCTCTGTCGCTAATGCTTGCGAGGAGCGGGAGCCTGGAGCTGCGCCTCGGTCTCCGCAATCGCCTTTTCGATCCAATAGAGGAGATCCGGCCGGTCTTCGATCGATCCGCRCAGCGACGTCAGTGAATCGAGGATCATCGTCAGTTTCTGGCGGCGCGTGTCGATGACGATACTGTCGGCATCAGATTTCCCGGGGGGAGCGGATGTCATGCAGTATTCGAAGCCTCTTGTCAGACTGGTGTTACAGGGGTTCCGGCGCGACTAACTATCGCCACATGCAGTTAAGTCAACTCAAGGGTGTTCAATTTTTTGCTACATCGCCGTCAGGCACTAAATGAGGAATAGAAGTTGTAGAATTCACGGAGCGAGCAGCTGTTTGGGCGGCATAATGCCCAAAAAAAGTCGGTTGAAATTTGCAACTTCCGGGTTGAGATATTCAGCTGACGCTATATGGTAAATAAAGGGTTTATTGGGAGAGAGTGTGGCAGTGCCAGATCCGATTGATATCATTGTCGGTCGCAACGTGAGACAGCTGCGCGCTCGCGGACGTGTTTCTCAACTGGAGCTCGGTGACGCGCTTGGCCTTACATTCCAGCAGATCCAGAAATACGAGAAGGGGACGAACCGCGTCTCAGCCAGCAAGCTGCATCAGATAGCAGTCTTCCTTGGAGTCGATATTTCCGAGCTTTTCGAAGGCACGGGAATCTCGCAATTTGCCAACCGTGTCGAGTTGAGCCCYGAGGCCTACGAGCTGGCGGTCAGCTATGACAGGTTGAATTCGATTGCCGGTAAACAGGCGGTCAAGACGATCCTCAACCTCATGTGCGGTCAGGCTACCGAAAACGCTGCCTGAAGCGTTTTACGCATCCTTGAAATGATGGGAATTCAGTGAAGCTCGCGCTCGTGCAGTGCGACGAGCAGCGAATCCTGCGTCTGATGACCGGCATGATAGAGGTCGATCGCGATGCTGGCGATGGAAAGGCCCTGCTGGCTGCGGAGCTTGATGTTGCGTTCGGCGCACCAGGTATAGAGCGCACCTGCCAGCGCATCGACATCGTCGGATAGGCCATTGGAAAAGTTCGTTGCCGACATGGAGATACCCTCTGTTAGTCCCGGACTGCGGGACAAAGACAGTATGAATCTCGCGAACGTGCAAGCATCATCAGAGCTCTGCGTTAACACAAGACATCGGTGCGCTGGCCCGCGTCCCGGCCTGGTACATATGTCCCGGATTGGCACGCATGAAAAAGCCGGAGGCGGAACCTCCGGCTCTTTTAATCTTGAGGGATATCGAGCTTAGCCCTCGAAGAATTCCTTCATCCGGGCAAAGAAACCCGTTGATTCCGGATTGTTCTCCTTGGAGGAGAGCTGCTCGAATTCCTGCAGAAGCTCGCGCTGGCGCTTGGAAAGCTTCTGCGGCGTCTCGATCTGGATCTGGATGTAGAGATCGCCCGTCTGGCTGGAACGCAGCACTGGCATGCCCTTGCCTTTCAGGCGGAACTGCTTGCCGGCCTGCGTGCCCTCGGGAACCGTGACACGCGATTTGGTGCCGTCGAGCGTCGCTACATCGAAAGTGCCGCCGAGCGCCGCCGTCGTCATGGAGATCGGCACGGCGCAATAGAGATCGGCTCCGTCGCGCTGATAGAACTCATGCGGCTTCACCGACAGGAAGATATAGAGATCGCCGGACGGGCCGCCGCGCATGCCTGCTTCGCCTTCGCCCTGCAGGCGAATGCGCGTGCCGTCCTCGATGCCGGCGGGAATGTTGACGGAGAGCGAACGTTCTTCCGTCACACGGCCCTGGCCGTGGCACTTCGGGCACGGATCGGGAATGATCTGGCCGCGGCCGTGGCAGGTCGGGCAGGTGCGTTCGATCGAGAAGAAGCCCTGTGCGGCGCGCACACGGCCCGAGCCCTGGCAGGTACCGCAGGTTTTCGGCTGCGTGCCCGGCTTGGCGCCGGAGCCGGAACAGACGTCGCAGGTGATCGACGTCGGAACACGAATCTGCGCCGTCTTGCCGGAATAGGCCTCTTCCAGCGAGATTTCCATGTTGTAGCGAAGGTCGGCGCCGCGTTCGCGGCCGCCCGAAGAGCGCTGCCGTCCGCGGCCGCCACCCATCATCTCGCCGAAAATGTCCTCGAAGATGTCGGAGAAGCCGCCGCCGGCAAATCCGGCACCGCCGCCTGCACCACCCATGCCGCCATGTTCGAAAGCCGCATGGCCATAGCGGTCGTAGGCCGCGCGCTTCTGCGGGTCCTTCAGCGTCTCGTAGGCTTCGTTGATTTCCTTGAACTTGCGTTCGGCGTCGTTGTCATCCGGGTTCTTGTCCGGATGGTATTTCATTGCCAGCTTGCGGAAGGCGCTTTTCAGCTCTTTCTCATCCGCCGTCTTGGCTACACCCAGAGTTTCGTAAAAGTCCGCTTTTGCCAATTTAAGCCCCGGAAATGGATTTCCGGCTGCCATGGTGAGCAGCCGGATGTCTATCGTCTAGCGTATGCAACCAGCTCGCGAATTACGCGGACTTCTTGCGGTCGTCGTCCTTGACTTCTTCGTAGTCGGCATCGACGACATTGTCATCTTCAGCCGAAGCGTCGGCCGTGCCGCCTTCGGCCTGCTGGGCTTCATAGATCGCCTGGCCGAGCTTCATGGAAACTTCCATGAGGGTCTGGGTCTTGGCCTTGATGTCTTCGGCGTCGGCATCGGTCGCCTCGGTCGCGGACTTCAAAGCGGCAATCGCGTCGGAGATCGCGGTGCGGTCGGCTTCCGAAACCTTGTCACCATAGTCCTTGAGCGACTTTTCCGTGGAATGAACAAGGCTTTCAGCCTGGTTCTTGGCTTCCACACCCTCGCGGCGCTTCTTGTCTTCGGCAGCGTGGGACTCGGCGTCCTTCACCATCTTTTCGATGTCGGCGTCGGAAAGACCACCGGAAGCCTGGATGCGGATCTGCTGTTCCTTGCCGGTACCCTTGTCCTTGGCCGAAACCTGGACGATGCCGTTCGCGTCGATGTCGAAGGTGACTTCGATCTGCGGAACGCCGCGCGGCGACGGCGGCAGGCCGACGAGGTCGAACTGGCCGAGCAGCTTGTTGTCGGCAGCCATTTCACGCTCGCCCTGCGAAACGCGGATGGTGACGGCCTGCTGGTTGTCGTCTGCGGTCGAGAAGGTCTGGCTCTTCTTCGTCGGGATCGTCGTGTTACGTTCGATCAGACGGGTGAAGACGCCGCCCAGCGTTTCGATGCCGAGAGACAGCGGGGTTACGTCGAGAAGCAGAACGTCCTTGACGTCGCCCTGCAGGACGCCGGCCTGGATGGCGGCGCCGAGAGCGACGACTTCATCCGGGTTGACACCCTTGTGCGGCTCCTTGCCGAACAGCTGCTTGACGACTTCCTGGACCTTCGGCATGCGGCTCATGCCGCCGACGAGAACGACTTCGTCGATTTCGGCAGCGGTGACGCCGGCATCCTTGAGGGCTGCCTTGCACGGAGCGATCGTGCGCTGGACGAGATCGTCGACCAGGCTTTCGAGCTTGGCGCGGGTCAGCTTCAGCGTCAGGTGCTTCGGGCCGGAAGCGTCAGCCGTGATGAACGGCAGGTTGATTTCGGTCTGCTGCGAAGAGGACAGCTCGATCTTTGCCTTTTCGGAAGCTTCCTTGAGGCGCTGCAGGGCAAGCTTGTCGTTCTTCAGATCGATGCCGTTGTCCTTCTTGAACTCGGCAACGAGATATTCGACGAGACGCATGTCGAAGTCTTCACCGCCGAGGAAGGTATCGCCGTTGGTGGACTTCACTTCGAAGACGCCGTCGCCGATCTCGAGGATCGAGATGTCGAATGTGCCGCCGCCAAGGTCGTAGACGGCAATCGTCTTGCCCTCTTTCTTGTCGAGGCCGTAGGCAAGCGCAGCAGCGGTCGGCTCGTTGATGATGCGGAGCACTTCAAGACCGGCAATGCGGCCGGCATCCTTGGTTGCCTGGCGCTGTGCGTCGTTGAAATATGCGGGAACGGTGATGACGGCCTTTTCGACCTTTTCACCAAGGTAGGATTCTGCGGTTTCCTTCATCTTCTGAAGGATCATCGCGGAAATCTGTGCGGGCGAATAGCCCTTGCCGTTGGCTTCGACCCAGGCGTCGCCATTGTCGCCCTTGACGATCGTAAAGGGAACGAGGTGCTTGTCCTTTTCGACGGTCGGATCTTCGTAGCGGCGGCCGATCAGGCGCTTGACAGCGAAGAGCGTGTTCGTCGGGTTGGTGACCGCCTGGCGCTTGGCCGGCTGGCCGACGAGGCGTTCGCCGTCCTCGGAAAATGCCACCATGGAAGGGGTCGTACGCGCGCCTTCCGCGTTCTCGATGACCTTTGCGTCCTTGCCGTCCATGACCGCGACGCAGGAATTTGTCGTTCCAAGGTCGATACCAATTACTTTTGCCATGTCATTCTCTCCTTGAAGCAAGCTGTCGGAACCCCGGTAAGGCATTTCCCTGACAGCCCCTTACGGGATGGGTCTACTAAGATTACGCAATCGTGATTGCGGTGATGCGGCGTATATAAGGAGCGGTTTTCTGGACTGCAAGGCGAGAAATGGCCCGGAATCCAGCAAAACGAATGTGTTGCCTTCAATTTTTACAGTAGCCGGAAAAGGGTGTGCTTTGCACCTTCAAACCGTGCAAATCTTGCACGCTGAACTTGCGCGAAACGTGTTCCCGAAAGATGCTCGCGTCCCGTCCCAATACTGTCTCCTGCCCCCTACTGCCCCATGATGAGATCGAGCAGGGTCGTGCGTCGTGTCTGCGCCCCTGATGCTGCCTTCGGTCCGCCCACGTCACCGGGCGGCACCATGTCGTCATAGCCGCCGCCGGCCACGTCGGCGGGCGGCACAGGTCCGCCATTCACCGGCATTGCCGCCTGCGGTCGTCCCGGGGCCGGCGGATAACGGTTCAGGTCGCCATTCCCACCGAAAACTCCGGAAATGATGCTGCCGACCGTCGAAGGCTGCTCAGGCGCCGGCTGCGCCTGCGCCATCGGCTGGCCATTGCCGGGATCGGTACCAGGGTCGGAATATATCTGGCCCATGCCGAAAAGCGGCGCCGGCGAAAGCCCCTTATGCGCAGCGACCATGAATTCCTTCCAGGCCTTGGCCGGCAGCCCGCCGCCGGTCACCTTCTTCATCGGCTTGCCATCGTCATTGCCGAACCATACGCCCGTCGTCAGGTTGCTGGTGAAGCCAACGAACAGCGCATCGCGCGAATTCTGCGTCGTACCGGTCTTGCCCGCTGCCTGCCAGCCGGGAAGCTTGGCGCTCGAGCCTGTGCCGCCGTTGATGACGCCCATCATCATCATGTTCATCTCGGCGACGATCTGCTCGGAAAGCACGCGCGGCGGATTGTCGTAGGTGTTCTCATAGAGCACCTTGCCATCGGTGGTGGTTACCCTGCGGATCACATGCGGTGTCGCCTTGTAGCCACCGTTCATGAAGGCGGCATAAGAGGCCGTCAGTTCCATGAGCGAGACTTCCGAGGTTCCGAGCGCGATCGAGGCATTGGGCTGCAGGTCTGATTCGATGCCGAGACGGTGAGCGAGCTTGATCACCTGATCCGGCCCGTCATACATCACGAGCTGGGCGGCCACCGTGTTCAGCGACTTTGCGAGCGCGGTCCTCAGCGTCACTTCGCCATTGTATTTCTTCTCGTAATTTTCAGGCGTCCAGTTGCCGATGCGGATCGGAGCGTCGTTAAAGACGGAATCCGGCGTCAGACCTTTTTCAAGCGCGGCAGCATAAACGAATGGCTTGAACGAGGAGCCCGGCTGGCGCTTGGCCTTCACGGCGCGGTTGAACTGGCTCGTCGCATAATCCCTGCCGCCGACAACCGCGCGGATAGCGCCCGTGCCGTCGATCGAGACCAGGGCAGCCTGCGATGCATCGAACTTGTCGCCTTCCTTGTCGAGCACGTCGACCAGCGATTGCTCGGCCTTCTTTTCGAGATTTTTGTCGATGGTCGTATCGACGATGACGTCTTCCTTCACCTCGCCGACCAGCCCCTGCAGCTCGTCCATCACCATATCGGCGACATATTGTCCGGCGCCCGACCAGTAGCTGCGGGCAGAAGCCGGCGTCTGCGACATTGCCGTCTTGATCTCGCCGTCGTTGATATAGCCCTGGTCTCTCATCGCCTGCAGCACGAGCTGCGCGCGGGCGTTTGCTGCTTCCGGATCACGGGCGGGAGAAAGACGGGACGGCGCTTTCACGAGGCCGGCCAGCAGCGCTGCTTCACCGAGGTTCACATCGCGCGCCGACTTGTTGAAATAGCGCCGCGCCGCCGCTTCCACGCCATAGGCGTTCGAGCCGAAATAGACGCGGTTCAGATACATCGCAAGGATCTGATCCTTGGTATATTTCTGCTCCAGCCAGAAGGAGAGCAGCACTTCCTGCACCTTGCGCTCCAGCGTGCGCTCGGGCGAGAGGAACAGATTCTTGGCAAGCTGCTGCGTCAGCGTCGAGCCGCCCTGGATCGGTTGGCCGGTCGCATTGTTGACGAAGGCGCGCGCCAGCCCGAACGGATCGACTCCGAAATGCGAATAGAAGCGCCGGTCTTCGATGGCGATGATCGCTTCCGGAATATAGGGCGACATATTGTCCAGCGACAAAGCCTCCCCGCCGGTCGCACCGCGGTTGGCGATCGCGCTACCATCGACGGCGGTGATCTTGACGTTCGGCGGCCGCTCCGGAATTGCCCAGGTGCTGGCGTTCGGCATGCGCGAACCGTAATAGAACACAAGCCCGGCCACGCCGATGCCGGCCCATATGCCGAGCACGATGCACCAGTAAACGAGCCTGCGCAGGAATGCGAACAGGCCGCCGCGTTCGCGCGGCTCCGGACGGCGCTTTGCCGGTGCGCGACGGGGAGCGGGCGATCTCGATGTGCGTTTGGAACCGTGCCGCCCGTCGATGCGATCATCGGCATCGAGCGCGAATTCGTCATCCTCCTCACGGCCGCCGCGGCCGTTGAAGGATGGTTCGATCCTGTCGTCTGATCTGCGTCTGGCTACCATCGTGGAGCGGCTGCACCCTTGCTGTAAGACCGCGCCCCCAGGCAACGGTTTTATCCGATTGAACTGTAAATGCGGCGAATTAACGGGCTGTTAAGAACAACACCAAGACGGCCAAGTACCCCCTGTGCCTGCTTTTTCTCCGTTAACCAGCCGACTTTCCGCTTCGCTGGAGATGCGCAATCTCGACAGAATGAATGAAGCTCGCCTGCGCGAGGTCTGGAGCGTGCATGCCTTGCCTCGACAGGGTGGAGGAGAGCCGGCCGAAGATGGCGCTCGGCCCCTATGCAGAGATGCGCGAGATGCCGGCGACCCCAGCGCCGCATATCTTCCGCCTGGTGAGGGAACCAATAGGCTTTGCCGCAGTTTTATCAGCAGCGGGACATACCCCTCACGTCCCGCTCAGATCGGCCGTCTCCCCTCAACACGCGCCGATCGATATCAGGCCCGGCGTATCACCAGATGCGTCGGGTCCTTTTTTGTTGAGGGATGACGGGACCATGATGGCGATAGTCATCCGCCCGCGGCGCGGCAGCAGCACACCGCCTGTCAAGGTTCACAACGGCGCCTTGAAATATGAAAGACGGCTTCCGATATAAGGTTTCAGAAATCGCAGCCCGGAAATGTAGCATACGTTCAGTCGTGCCGTTTCCRCGATCTGGTTGAGTTGGCCGTTTACCGGCCCTAAACCTTTCGGGATCACTCTGGCTGTGCACTATCCGCTTCTCCTTTGACCACGGATGTACTGGCACTGAGATGAGGCGGATAACGGAAGGCCGGTTTGCTCCGGCCTTTTTGTTTGCAGATTTCGGATGGCGTGCCGCGCAGACCGCGGGCACGCCTTTTTCGTTTCAGGCCTTCAATGCCGCAAGGATGCGCACCCAGGAGCGGATGCCCTTGTGGTAGGAGGCGAGCTCGTACTTTTCGTTCGGCGAATGGATCCGGTCATCGGAAAGACCGAAGCCTACGAGCAGGGATTCCATGCCCAGCATTTTCTGAAAATCGCCGACGATCGGGATTGAGCCGCCCATGCCGATGACAATGGCAGGCTTCGGCCATTCATCGGAAAGCGCATTGCGCGCCTTGGTCAGAACAGGCGAGTCATAGGAAAGATGAATGGCCGGCGAGGCGCCATGCGGATGGAACTCGACCGAGCAATCGGCCGGGATCTTCGAGCGAACGTAGTTGCGGAAGCTTTCGCGGATCGCAGCCGGATCCTGCGTACCGACGAGGCGGAAGGAGACTTTCGCCGATGCCTTTGCGGCAATGACAGTCTTGAAGCCTTCACCGGTATAGCCGCCCCAGATGCCGTTGACTTCAGCAGTCGGGCGCGCCCAGGTGAGCTCCAGGACCGAGCGGCCCTTTTCGCCTGAGGGAATGGAGAGGCCGACTTCGCCGAGAAAGCTTTCCGCCGACTTGCCGRGCGCTTCCCAGGATGCCTTGATGTTGGCGGGCGTTTCCTCGACGCCGTCATAGAAACCGTCGAGCGTGATGCGTCCGGTCTCGTCATGCAGGCCGGCAAGGGCCTCGACGAGAATATGGATCGGGTTGGCGGCAGCCCCGCCGAAGAGGCCGGAATGCAGGTCGCGGTCTGCGGCCGTCACCACAATTTCTTCTCCGACAAGGCCGCGAAGGGCAGCCGCGATTGCCGGCGTATCACGATCCCACATGCTGGTGTCGCAGACGAGGGCGTAATCGGCCTTGAGCTCAGGGGCATTGGCTTCGAGGAACGGCTTTAACGACGGCGAGCCGGATTCTTCCTCGCCTTCGAAAAGAATGGTGACGCGGCAGGGAAGTGCGCCGTTGATTTCCTTATAGGCGCGGCAGGCCTCGACGAAGGTCATCAGCTGGCCCTTGTCGTCGGCAGTGCCGCGGCCGKTCAGGATCTTGCGGCCGTTGCCGGCATCCTTGACGGCGGGAGTGAAGGGGTCGTTTTCCCAGAGCTCGATCGGATCGACCGGCTGCACGTCATAGTGACCGTAGAACAGGACATGCGGCACGTCAGCCGCGGCACCTTCATGATGGGCGACAACCATCGGGTGGCCGGGCGTGTCGCGAACCGAAGCATCAAAGCCCAGCTTCTTGAGATAGGCTACCAGCCACTCGGCTGCCTTGCGGCATTCGGCCTTGTAGGCCGGATCGGTCGATATCGACTTGATGCGCAAGAGCTCGAACAGCTTTTCGAGGCTTGAATCGAGATTCTGGTCCGCACGCGCAAGGATGGGATTTAGTTCGGTCATTTCCGATTCCTTCTGAAATTCGGCCGGACGATAGACCCAATTGACTGCGGTTTCGAGCGGCAAATTTTCCGATTCCCGCGTCGACGCCAAACGCTGCGCCAGCCGGTAAAGCTCAAGCTGAACCGCGCGCCGCGGGATAAATTCAGAGCGCCTTGGCGTTCTGGATCAGCCGCCGGATATATTCGAGCATCAGTTCCCGCTCGAAGGTCCGGAAGCCCTTGAACAGCGCAAGATCGGCCTCGCGTGCCGTGTCGATGGCTTCGGCCTCCATCGCCCTGGCTTTCTCTGTGAGGAAGATCAGTTGGGCCCGTTTGTCGGTGGGGTGCGGGCGCCGCTCGATCAGCCCATCGCGCACCATGCGGGAAAGCGTGTTGGCCATCGTCGCCTGCTCGATATCGACACGCTCCAGAAGCTGCTTCTGGGTCAACCCGTCTTCGGCCCAAAGCTCCAGCAGTATTGGGAACTGGCCGGGAGAAAAGCCAAGTCCTGCCGCGCGCTGATGCAGCGAGCGGGCAAAACCCTTGGCCAGCTGGCTGGCAAGGTAGGCTCCGGAATCCATTCGATTAAATCCCATGATTGTAAGTTAGGCTCAAAATCGTCGAGTAGACAATGCAACAAATCGCATACGATGCATCAAAACATAGGCGCGAGCTCATAAATTTTTGAGTGCCGGAGCGAATCGCCGAAAAACAAAAGCCGCCATGGCCTAGAGGAAAGGCCATGGCGGCTTGAAAATGGGGACAAAGGCCCGGAGAGGGGGATGAGGCCTTTGTCCAAGCCTGACGCGGCGGGGGACAAGCCGGCTATCAGACCCGCGGCGCGATCAAACGCCGGTGACTGTGATTTGTGATTGAGAATGTGGTTTTTCAAGGGAAACGGAAAAAACCGCCTATTACAAATTGGTAACAGTTTGGTGAGGCGGAGTGCTTTTGTGCAATCAAGTTTATATGGACCTCGCAAAGCCGCCGCGCTATCCATGCTGCCATGAAAAAAGGCGATCATCTCTTCCTTATCGACGGTTCGGGCTTCATCTTCCGAGCCTTTCACGCATTGCCGCCGCTGACGCGCAAAACCGACGGCTTGCCGATCGGGGCCGTCTCGGGTTTCTGCAACATGCTGTGGAAGCTGCTGAGGGATGCGCGCGCGACAGACGTGGGTGCCACGCCGTCCCATCTCGCCGTCATTTTCGATTATTCGTCGAAGACCTTCCGCAAGGATCTCTATGACGCCTACAAGGCGAACCGCTCTGCCCCGCCTGAGGAGCTGGTGCCGCAATTCGGTCTGATCCGCGAGGCGACGCGCGCTTTCAATCTGCCCTGCATCGAGACGGAAGGTTTCGAGGCCGACGATATCATCGCGACCTATGCCCGCTTGGCCGAAGCCACCGGCGCTGATGTGACGATCGTCTCTTCCGACAAGGATCTGATGCAGCTCGTCACCTCGAATGTCCACATGTACGACAGCATGAAGGACAAGCAGATCAGCATCCCCGATGTCATCGAGAAATGGGGTGTGCCTCCGGAAAAGATGATCGACCTGCAGGCCATGACAGGCGATTCCGTCGACAATGTTCCGGGCATTCCCGGCATCGGACCCAAGACGGCCGCCCAGCTTCTCGCCGAATATGGCGATCTCGACACGCTTCTCGAACGCGCCCATGAGATCAAGCAGGAAAAGCGCCGCCAGACGATCCTCGAAAACATCGACAAGGCAAAGCTCTCGCGAGAGCTGGTGCGCCTGCGCACCGATGTGCCGCTGGAGCTCGATCTCGACGCTCTCGTCCTGGAACCGCAGAACGGCCCTAAACTGATCGGCTTCTTGAAGACCATGGAATTCACCACGCTGACACGCCGTGTAGCGGAATTCTGTAATTGCGACGCCAGCGAGATCGAACCTGCCTTCGTAAAGGTCGAATGGGGTGCTGAAGCGCATGGCCCGGATCTTGATAAGGCCGAAGCTGAGCCTGTCGCCGGTGTTGTCCCTGACGTCGGCGGCGAAGCCGTCGCGGTTCCGCCGCGCGCAAAGGCGAAGACCGCGGTCGAGGGCACGTTCGCGCCGGCCGAGTTGGCCAAGGCGCGTGCCGAGGCTTTTGTGACCCTGCCGTTCGACCATTCTTCCTATGTGACGATCCGCGATCTTGCCACCCTCGATCGATGGATCGCCGATGCGAAGGATACCGGTCTCGTCGCCTTCGATACGGAAACGACTTCCCTCGATGCCATGCAGGCAGAGCTCGTCGGTTTCTCCCTGGCGATTGCCGATAACGCGACCGATCCGACAGGCATGCGCATTCGTGCCGCCTATGTGCCGATCAGCCACAAGACGGGCGTCGGGGACCTGCTCGGCGGCGGTCTCGCCGACAACCAGATCCCGATGGGCGATGCGCTGTCGCGGCTGAAGGCGCTGCTGGAGGATGAATCGATCCTCAAGGTGGCGCAGAACCTGAAATATGACTACCTGCTGATGAAACGCTACGGCATCGAGACGAAAAGTTTCGACGACACGATGCTCATATCCTACGTGCTCGACGCCGGAACCGGCGCGCACGGCATGGACCCGCTGTCGGAAAAATTCCTCGGTCATACGCCGATCGCCTACAAGGATGTCGCCGGCTCCGGCAAGTCGAACGTCACCTTCGACCTCGTCGATATCGAGCGCGCGACACACTATGCCGCCGAAGACGCCGACGTGACGCTGCGTCTCTGGATGGTGCTGAAGCCGCGCCTTGCCGCCATGCAGCTGACGCGCGTCTATGAGCGTTTGGAACGTCCGCTCCTGCCTGTTCTGGCGCGGATGGAATCACGCGGCATCACCGTCGACCGCCAGATCCTGTCGCGCCTCTCGGGCGAACTGGCCCAGGGTGCAGCCAGGTTCGAGGATGAAATATATCAGCTCGCCGGCGAGAGGTTCAACATCGGCTCTCCCAAGCAGCTCGGCGACATCCTGTTCGGCAAGATGGGCCTTGCCGGCGGTATCAAGACCAAGACCGGCCAGTGGTCGACCTCGGCAAGCGTGCTGGAAGACCTGGCGGCAGCAGGCTTCGAGCTGCCGCGCAAGATCGTCGACTGGCGCCAGCTCACCAAGCTGAAGTCGACCTATACGGATGCGCTTCCGGGTTACATCCATCCGGAGACGAAACGGGTACATACCTCCTATTCGCTGGCATCGACGACAACAGGCCGTCTTTCTTCCTCGGAGCCGAACCTCCAGAACATTCCGGTCCGCACCGCCGAAGGCCGCAAGATCCGTACCGCCTTCATTTCGTCACCCGGCCACAAGCTGATCTCGGCCGACTACAGCCAGATCGAGCTGCGCGTACTCGCCCATGTCGCCGAAATTCCGCAGCTCGTGCGTGCCTTCGAAGACGGCATCGACATCCACGCCATGACCGCTTCCGAAATGTTCGGTGTGCCCGTCGAAGGCATGCCGGGCGAGGTGCGCCGTCGCGCCAAGGCCATCAACTTCGGCATCATCTACGGCATCTCCGCCTTCGGCCTCGCCAACCAGCTTTCCATCGAGCGCTCGGAGGCCGGCGACTACATCAAGAAGTATTTCGAACGCTTCCCCGGCATCCGCGACTACATGGAAAGCCGCAAGCAGATGGCCCGTGACAAGGGCTATGTCGAAACGATCTTCGGCCGGCGAATCAATTATCCGGAAATCCGCTCGTCGAATCCTTCAGTGCGCGCCTTCAACGAACGTGCTGCCATCAACGCGCCGATCCAGGGTTCCGCGGCCGACGTCATCCGCCGCGCCATGATCAAGATCGAGCCGGCGCTCGCCGAGGCCGGGCTTGCCGATCGGGTGCGCATGCTCTTGCAGGTGCACGACGAATTGATCTTCGAGGTCGAAGACGAGGATGTCGAAAAGGCGATGCCGATCATCGTTTCGGTCATGGAAAACGCCACCTCGCCGGCGCTTGAAATGCGCGTGCCGCTTCGGGTCGATGCACGCGCGGCTTCCAATTGGGACGAAGCGCACTGAGGCATGTCGCGCAAAACTGTGCAGCCGTTTTGCGGTAACGATATGCGAAAACGAAAGCCTAAAGTGCGGCAAGCGAATCTGAAAGATCGCGACGCGCTTTAGGCGCTTCGTCAAATTACCCCAAAGATTTTTCCTGAAGAGTCAAATCTCTGAAACCAATGAGGTTTCGTCCTTTTGGCAGTCCCGGAACGAGACGGCTGGAAGGAACTTATTAACCTTCATTTTCTATCCGGAGGGATGTCAGAAATTATTAGGCATGAGTGAGTAGCTGTCGCATGCGTTTTCCAAGAACCAATTTGACGGATGCCGGAGATTTTTCTGCCGGACTTGAAGACGAACATCCCGCGGAAAATGCGCCCCTGGAGTATGAAGGCGAAAAACCGGTTCCACCGCTCTGGCAGAGCAATTTCTCGCTCGCCCCGAATGTCCGTTTCACGCGCACGCCTGAAACGCTGATCAGCAAGCGCCATGCGCCGGAGAAGCAGGTTCGTGAGGAAATCTTTGTTCCTCCGGCCCCGCAGGCCGAGGCAGTGCCGGCACCGCGACCCGTAGCAGCGCCGCAGATGCGCGCGCCGATCATGGTGAACGTGCCATTCGACATCTATCTGCCCGAAGTGACCGAGCCAGTCGTCGCGCCGCAGCCTGAACCTCAGCCGCAGTCGGTTGCCATGGCTCCCATCGAAACGACCTTGCGGGCTGCGGCGGAGCTTTCCTCCATTTCGGATTTCGCCTTCTGGGAGGTTATGGCCTTCGAAGAGACGGATGCCGAGCCGTCGCGTACCCCGGTCATCGCATTGCAGCAGCATGCTGAGCCCGAATCGATCACCTCACGCTTCCGCATCATGGAATGGCGCCCGGGTCGGCATAATCCGGCGCCGGTAACGCCGCGCGTCGCGCTGCCCGTTTCCTCCGCGCCGGTCCGCCCCGCACGGTCGCCGGTAGCCCGCGTTGCCGAGAAGCCGGTTGTCGCAACTCCGGTCGTCCAGGCTCCGATCGTTGAAGTCCCAGTCGTTCAGGCTCAAGTGGTTCAAGCTCCGGCGATCCGGCCGAAGCAGGTAGCGGCAGAAGTGCCGCCGGCGTCCCGCGTCGAGATCGTCGCCCCTGCACTGTCCCCGGTTCGGCCGTCACGCATTGTCGTCGATAAGATCGACGCTTCCGGCTACGAATTCCCGCCGCGCGCCCTGCTGCAGGAGCCGCCGGAGCGGCTCGGCGAGATCATGTCGCAGGAAACGCTCGAGCAGAATGCCGGCCTCCTGGAAAGCGTTCTGGAGGATTTCGGCGTCAAGGGTGAGATCATCCATGTCCGCCCCGGTCCGGTCGTTACACTCTATGAATTCGAGCCGGCACCGGGTGTGAAATCCTCCCGCGTCATCGGGCTTGCGGATGATATCGCCCGCTCCATGTCGGCACTATCGGCCCGTGTGGCTGTCGTTCCCGGCCGCAACGTCATCGGCATCGAACTGCCGAATGCGACGCGCGAAACCGTCTATTTCCGCGAGATGATCGAGAGCGAGGATTTCGACAAGAGCGGGTACAAGCTGGCGCTCGGCCTCGGAAAGACCATCGGTGGCGAACCCGTGATCGCCGAACTTGCCAAGATGCCGCATTTGCTGGTCGCCGGTACGACCGGTTCGGGCAAATCCGTCGCCATCAACACCATGATCCTGTCGTTGCTCTACCGCATGAGCCCGGAGCAGTGCCGCCTCATCATGGTCGATCCGAAGATGCTGGAACTGTCAGTCTATGACGGCATTCCGCACCTGCTGACGCCTGTTGTCACCGATCCCAAGAAGGCGGTCATGGCCCTGAAATGGGCCGTGCGCGAGATGGAAGAGCGCTATCGCAAGATGTCGCGCCTCGGCGTGCGCAACATCGACGGCTATAATGGCCGCGTCTCCCAGGCCCGCGAAAAGGACGAGACCATCCATATCATGGTCCAGGTCGGCTTCGACCGGCAGACGGGTGCGCCGATCGAGGAGCAGCAGGAGCTGGATCTCGCGCCGATGCCCTATATCGTCGTCATTGTCGACGAAATGGCGGACCTGATGATGGTCGCCGGCAAGGAGATCGAAGGCGCGATCCAGCGTCTCGCCCAGATGGCGCGTGCCGCCGGCATCCACCTCATCATGGCGACGCAGCGTCCCTCCGTCGATGTCATTACCGGCACGATCAAGGCGAACTTCCCTACCCGCATTTCCTTCCAGGTCACCTCGAAGATCGACAGCCGCACGATCCTTGGCGAACAGGGTGCCGAACAGCTCCTCGGCCAGGGCGACATGCTGCATATGCAGGGCGGCGGCCGCATTTCCCGTGTCCACGGCCCCTTTGTTTCCGACGCGGAAGTCGAGAAGGTTGTGGCGCATCTGAAGACGCAGGGCCGGCCGGAATATCTCGATACGGTCACGGCCGGCGAGGAAGAGGAAGGCGAGGATGAAGAGGACGGCGCCGTCTTCGACAAGAGCGCCATGGGCGCCGAGGATGGCGACGAGCTTTACCAGCAGGCCGTCAAGGTCGTCATGCGCGACAAGAAGTGCTCGACGTCCTACATCCAGCGCCGCCTCGGGATCGGCTATAACAGAGCCGCCTCGCTCGTCGAGCGCATGGAGAAGGAAGGGCTGGTCGGCCCGGCAAACCATGTCGGCAAACGCGAGATCGTCTCAGGCCGCGGCGATAACGAATAATCGGAGCGCGGCTGGTTACTGCTTCTCAGAAGCCAGCCGCAACGTCTCCAGCACGAAGTTGCGCTTGCCCCCGGTATAATAATCCCAATCGTCATTCGCCTCGCCCATGAGCTGCAGCTTGAGGGCGGCATAGGCGTTCGCTCTTTCTGGATGGGAGCGGAGATAATCCCGAAAAGCGATCCGGTCTTGCAACACGACATTGTCCGCCGAGCAGAGATAGAGCCGGGCGCCGTGTGAGCCCTTGCCGCTGGTGAAGGTCCAGGTCTGTTGCTGGTATTTGTCACCGTGAAAGGTGAAGGCGCCAAGCGACTGCGCGCGTTCGATCGCCTCGGGAAGGACATCCGCGCTCGCAAAGGCGGCGTGCAGGTCGATCTTCGGCTTGGCGGCCAGTCCGGGGACGGACGTGCTGCCGACGTGATGAAAGATCGGATGGAGACCGGTAAACAACGGCTCGAGATCGCCGACGATCTGACGGAAGAGAGACGGCCATTCCGGGTCGTAGTCGACGACGTGAATGGCCATTCTCATATCCTTTGTCTCGTTCAGGCGATTTCCTTCAGGAAGCCGTCCAGGAGATCGATCATCCTGCGCTCGGCCTCCTCAAGCGAGTCACTATTATCCAATTCCACGACATCATAATCGCCACGCACTGTCAGCGGGCCGCGTGCAAGACGGGCCATGATATCCTCATGCGTCTCGCGGCCGCGAGCCTCGAGCCGGCCGGCGAGCACTTCCGGGCGGGCCGTCACATTGATGACCTTCAGCCGCGGAAACGCGGCCTGGAAACGGTGTAGCGCCGAGCGCGAACCGTTCGCAACGACAATGTGGCCCTTGGAAAGTGCGACGGAAACCTCTGCCGGAATGGCGTATTTGAGACCATGCGCCTCCCACCAGACGGCAAACGCGCCGGCCTGCTCCATCGAGGCGAATCCGGCATCCGAAACGGCGAGATGATCCTCTCCGCCGGCATCGCCGTGGCGGGTGATGACGCGGCGGGCGAAATGCACGTCTTCACGGCGTTCGAAATGCCGGGCGGCAAGGTTCATCAGCGTGTCCTTGCCGGCACCGCTCGGGCCGACGACGACGACCATGATACCGTGTTCGGCGCCGGCGCCCGGATGGGGTTCGTGTGACATCATCATGCGACACGGCGTCCTTCACGCCAGACGGAACGTGTCACCGGCACGCCATGCGAGCGGTGCACACGGACGAGATCGGCACGCAGGCCGGTTTCGATGCGGCCGCGATCGTTGAGGCTGACGGTGCGTGCTGGCGTGGCCGTCACCATTGCAATTGCCTTCGATAACGTAATGCCCTCCACCTCGTCGGCAAGAATGAAGGGCGCATGCAGCAGGCTGAGCGGCACATAGTCGGACGAAAGCACGTCGAGAACGCCGAGCTGCGCCAGATCACGCGCGGCGATATTGCCGGAATGCGATTTGCCGCGCACGATGTTCGGCGCGCCCATCAGAACGCTCATGCCGTTTTCGTGCGACAGCCGGGCTGCGTCGATGCTGGTCGGGAATTCGGCCAGGCGAACGCCGTTTTCGATCGCCTCATCGACATGGACAGATGTGGCATCGTCGTGGCTGGCGACGGTGATGCCGCGTTCGGCGCAGACCCTGGAGATCGCGTCCCGATTTGGCGTCGAATTGCGATCGGATTCGGCGATGCGTCTGGCGCAGAAACGGGCGAACTCCTCGTCCGTGAGCCCGCGCTTCTTCTGATAGTAAAAGATGTACTGGTCCATCGTCTGGAACTGACGTTGGCCGGGCGCATGGTCCATCAGCGAAACGAGACGGACATAGGGGTCGTTCTCGAAATCGGCGAAGTGCTGCAGCACGTTGTCGGCCGAGACCTCGCAGCGCAGGTGGATCAGGTGTTCGGCGCGCAGACGCCCTTCCTTTTCAGCGGACTGGATGGCGTCGGCCATCTCGCGCATCTCGCCATGTTCGAAGCCGCCGTCTTCGTCAGCACCCATGCGCAGGCAGTCGAAGACCGTGGTGATACCCGAGGTGACGATCTGCGCATCATGGGCCTGTATGGCCGCCGTCTTGTTCCAGCGAATGCCCGGACGCGGCGAATAGTGGCCTTCCAGGTGGTCGGTGTGCAACTCGACGAGGCCTGGAATGATGTAGTCGCCTTCAAAGTCTTCGCCGGCTACCGAATTGCCTTTCGAAATATCGGCGATCTTGCCGTCACGGATGAGAATGGAGCCCGAAAGAATATCGTCTTCGAGAACGATCCGGGCGTTTGAAAGAACGGTTTCTTTGCTCATGTCAGAAAATCTTTCAGCTTCTGGCGCCAGCAAGAGGCAGCCATGTGTGGACTTTGAAAGGCGCGCCGCGCGCCTCCTCACGAAAGACGGCAAGGCCGGAAATGCGAAGCGGCCTGCCGGTGAAACCTGCGAAACGCTCCGTCAGGATCGCCTTCATCACTTCCGCGCGCTCTTCCGGCACCTGGCCGGTCAGCGTCATGTGGAAGCCGAAGTCATCCATGACATATGGATAGCCCCAGCGCATGAGATTATTGCGCTGGCTCTCAGAAAGCCTTTCCGGTTTGCGCCTGATAATATCGGCCTCGGAGAGTGCCGCCCGGAATGGCTCGAAAGACTTTACCACCTTTGCCGCGAAATCCTGAAGCGGTTGGTGCAGCGAACCCGGCACAAGCGCAAAGAAGCGGCCGAGCTGGCCGAGCACCAGCTCGGGGATTTCAAAGGCCGGCGTGTTGGCGGCGAAATCTTCGACGACCGCCATCAGGTCCTTTTCGGTCACGGAGGAGGCAAGCTCGAAGGGCGCCTTGATCGTCGCATGGAAGCCATAGCGGCGCGGATCGGCCGTCAGTTCGAATTGTTCGCCAGCCGGCAGCGTCTCGTACCCAGGCGCAGGATAGGCCTCGTCGGTAAAGGCATCGCGGCCGAGCCAGACGGAGGCCGCGCCGGTCAGGGGATCATCCTTAGGCGGCGAAAAATAGAGAGCGTAGCGCAAGGCTTTTATCCTGGAGATCGTCCGAACGGGGAGCGCAATGTGCAGTGATTTGGCGGCGAACCGCAAGCACGCTCCGGCTAAAAGATTTCCATGACAGAATGATGATGACGGCAGGGCCGCCATCATCTTTTACTTTGACGTCAATGACCGGGCTTGGCGCCCATCAACCGTTGGCGAAGCGCGTTCGAAGCCATGTCGAACAGGAAGACCACGATCAGGATAAGGATGACCATGTAGGCGACGTTTTCCCAATTGGAATTGGTGCGCATGGCTTCCCAGAGTTTGAGCCCGATACCGCCGGCACCAACGGCACCGATGATCGTCGCGCCACGTACGTTCGATTCCCACTGATAGAGCGTCTGGCTGACGATGACGGGAACGATCTGCGGCATGATGCCATAACGATGCACCAGCACGGTCGAGGCGCCCGTCGACTTCACACCTTCGCGCGGTTTGTTGTCGATGTTTTCGAGACCTTCCGAGTAGAGCTTGCCGAGCGTGCCTGTCTCCGTGAGGAAGATGGCGCCGGAACCGGCGAGAGGACCGGGGCCGAAGGCGCGCGTCAGGAACAGCGCCCAGATCAGCATGTCGACCGAACGCAGGAAGTCGAAGAAGCGCTTCAGCACCTGGTTGAGAAGCCGGTTCGGAGTGATGTTGCGCGCCGCCATGAAGGCGAGCGGGAAGGCGGCAAGCGAACCCAGCAGCGTGCCCAGGAAAGCCATCACGATGGTCTGGAACAGCTTGGTCCAGACATCGCCGTGCTGCCATTCGCTGTTGTTCCAGACATTGTCGAAGGCAAGCGACAGGTTCGACTGGTCGGGGTGTATACGGGGGCCGGAGACGATGAGACTGATGACCTCGCCTACCGGCTTGTCGAAGAAGGGCGACTGCGTATCGAAGACGAAATTCGCCCAGCCGATGAAGCGCTTGCGCACCTTCACACGGTCGACGGAAATGCTGACATCCCCTGCAAATCCAAGATTGGCGAGCACGTTGTCGTCATAGACCGTCATCCAGCCTGGAACCGGACCGACGACTTTCGGCGCGCCGCTGGAAACATCGACCGGCACCGTCATGCCATGGGCAACGATCGTCGTCTGGCTCTTGCTGACCGTCACCGTGCGACCGCTGCCGCTGACGAGAACCGTGATGCTGCCATCTGTATTGGTTTTCAGCCAATCCGGATGCGGATCGTCGCCAAGCGGTGAGAAGCGCGGATAGCGCGTCTGGATCGTGCCATCGTCCTGGATACGGAATTCCGGCTGCACGTCATAGCTGATCCACTGGCTCATATAGATGCCGAAGCGTTCCCAATGGGCTTCGGCGATGAGCTTCGGCAGGTCGAAGAACCAGACGGCATAGATGCCGTAGAGGATTGTCGCGAGGACAATGAGCAGGCCGCCGAAACGCTGGCGGAAGGACTTGTGAAAATATTCCGGATAGCGCGTTTCGATCTCATGCATGCGGTTTGCGTCGATGACCGTCATGGCAGCCTCAATGTTGCAGGAGGAAGGCGTGTTCGCCGACGAGACGGCGGCGCAGCCAGGCAGAGAACTGGTCGACAGCGACGATCGTGATGAAGAGCAGCAGCACCAGGGCCACGGTCTTCGCGCCGAAGCCACGGGAAATGGAGAGCTTGAGCTCTTCACCGATACCGCCGCCGCCGACGGCGCCGATGATGGTCGATGCACGGACGTTGATCTCGAGGCGCAGCAGCGCATAGGACGCATAGTTCGGCATGACCTGCGGCAGCGCGGCGAAACGCACGCGCTCCAGCCAGTTCGCGCCGACCGCGCGCATACCCTCGTCCGATTTCATGTCGATGTTTTCAGCGACTTCGTAGAAGAGCTTGCCGAGCGCGCCGATCGTATGGAGCGTGATCGCGATGATGGCCGCCACCGGTCCGATCGAAAGGATCGCCGAAAACAGGCCGGCGATAACGATTTCCGGGAAGGCGCGCAGGAATTCCATGATGCGCTTGGTAAAGATGCGCAGCGGCCAATTCTTCGTCAGATTACGCGCCGCAAAGAAGCTGAGCGGAACGGCGAAGACGAAGGCGATGATGGTCGAGACGAGCGCGATATTGATCGTGATGATCATCAGCTCGAAATATTCGGGAATGTAGAAGCTGCCCCAGACATAGACACGGCCATTGGCGAAGTTGAATTCCTCGCCACCCTTGTCGTTCGGGCTCGCAATATCGAAAAGCGCGCGCCAGACATCGGTCCAGTCTTTCGGGATAAGCCAGCTCAGGAAGTCGAACAGATGCGGCAGGCGGTCGAAGAAGTGACCGGCATTGCTCTCGTCGGCAAAGCGTACGGAGCTGACGAAGGCGGCGATGAGGATCACCAGGCCGAGGATGGTGTAGAAACGCCGTCTGGCGATCATCTTGTCCCAAGCGGTGGCGATTTCCTTCGTGCTCTGCGTCGGCACATGCGGCTGTGTATCGGCAATAGTCATGAACGCCTCGCCCACTGCATAATTCCTTAAATCGGGCTCGATTTAAGGATGAAATTATGCCGCAATTTAAAGTGCTACAGCGTCCTCTGCGCGTCTGACGCGCGGCGCTGTAGTCATAAGAAAAGGGCGGCCGTCGCCGGCCGCCCCGCATACGGATGGCGCAATCAGCCGCCGATAGCAGCCTTGCGAACTTCTACGACAGCGTTGTAGAAGTCGTGCTTGACCGGGGCGTAGCCCTTGTAGTCGCCGCCTTCGATAGCTGCGAAGCACTTGTGGTCCTTCTCCGGCAGGGCCGTGAAGAAGGCGGTGAGCTTCTTCTGCCACTCTTCGCCGAGAGCGTTGCGAACGACGAGCGGGCCGTTCGGGATCAGCGGCGAACGCCATACTTCAACGAGCTTGTTCGGATCGACGGCGCCCTTGTCGACTTCCTTGCGGAAGGTACCGGAGGTGTAGCCGTCCTTGAAATCGCCGAGGCCCGAAGAGTCGTCAACAGCAACGTCAACCTTGCCGTCGTAAGCAGCGAGAAGGTTGTTCTCGTGGCCGCCGTTGAACTGCGTGGAAGCGAAGAACTTGTCGTTCGGCATGCCGGTGTCCTTCGGGATCTGCGTCAGCGGAACGAGGTAGCCCGAGGTGGAGTCCGGATCGGCGTAGCCGAGCTTCTTGCCCTTGGCGTCCTTGATCGTCTTGATGCCGGAGGACTTCAGGGCGAGACCGATCGAGTAGTAACCCGTGGAGCCGTCCTTCTGCTGCGTCGTCAGGATCGGCGTAACAGCCTTCGGGTCCTTGATGTAAACGGATGCGTAGCCGGAAGCGCCGAGTTCAGCGAAGTCGAGCGTGCCACCGAGGAGACCCTGGATAACGCCGTCATAGTCGGCAGCCGGGAAGAGCGAAACCTTCTCGAAGCCGAATTCCTGCTTCAGGTGGTCTGCAAGGCAGGCATAGTTGCGCAGGCGGTCGGTTTCGTTTTCGCCGCCGAGGATGCCGACGCGGAATTCCTTGAGGTCAGCGGCATTGGCAGCGCCAGCTGCGAGCGACAGAAGCGCCGTTGCAGCAAAAAGTGCTTTCTTCAACATGGGTTCTCTCCAGAATGACCGGGGGTCCGGTCGTTTTTGTTACGAAGAAATGTGCCCTTGACGCGGGCATTCGATCGCGGCCGCCCCTCTCACAGACCGGCCAGCGCCAGCGGTTGATTGCCGGCGGATTGGTTTTCGGCTCCTTCCGGAGCCATGTTGATTGCGGTCGAGGTCATCGTTTCGTCGATGCCCGCGCCGTCCTTGTCCGTGCCGTAGATTTCTTTCACGGCCTCGGAGGTCAGTTCGGAGGGCTTGCCGTCGAAAACGACGCGGCCGCCTGCCATGCCGACGATGCGTTCGCAATAGTTGCGGGCCGTATCGAGCGTGTGCAGGTTGGTGATGACGGTAATGCCTTCGCGCTCGTTGATGTCGCGCAGTGCATCCATGACGATCTTTGCATTCAGCGGGTCGAGCGAGGCGATCGGCTCGTCGGCCAGAACCATCTTCGGGTTCTGCATCAGCGCGCGGGCAATCGCCACCCGCTGCTGCTGACCGCCCGAAAGCGTGCCGGCTGCCTGCAGCGCCGTCTGCTCGATGCCGAGGCGCTCAAGTGCGGCGATAGCCTGGATGCGTTCTTCGCGGCTGAAGACGTTGAGCAGGCTGAGGATCGTCGAGCGGTGGTTCAGGCGGCCGAGCATGACGTTGGTCAGCACGTCGAGACGCGGCACGAGATTGAACTGCTGGAAGATCATCGCGCAGTCGCGCTGCCAGTTGCGCAGTGGCTGACCGCGAAGGCCGGAAACCTCGACACCACCGAAATGGATGGTGCCGGAGGAGGGTTCCTGCAGGCGGTTGATCATGCGCAGGAGCGTGGACTTGCCGGCGCCGGAACGGCCGATGATCCCGACCATCTGGCCCTGAGGAATGTCCAGCGTTACGGAATCGACAGCGAGCTTCTTTCCGAACCGGCGTGTGACATTCTTCAGTTCGAACATCATGCTCTTCCTTCGCATTTCAGGCTTGCGTCTGGGATCGCATTAGTCCCGCTTCATGAACCTCGCGTGTCAGTTTTGTGTAAGTCCTGTCACAAAACCCTGTGCCGCGATATTCAGCTCAACCGCCGTATCGGGAGAGGAAGTCTTCCGCACCAAGCGCCCTGAAATCCGCCAGTGCGTCGCGCAATCGGCCGTGTTCCCAGTCCCACCAGGCGAGCCTGTCCATGCGCTCGCCGACCTCTTTCGGGAAGCGCTCGCGGATGAGTTTGGCCGGCACGCCGCCGACGATCGTATAGGGAGCGACGTCCTTGGAGACGACGGCACCAGCGCCGATGACGGCGCCGTTGCCGACGGTCACGCCCGGCAGGATCGTTGCGCCATGGCCGATCCAGACATCGTTGCCGATTACGACGCGGTTCGAGCGGCGCCATTCGAAGAACTCCGTCTCCATGTCGGCATCCGGCCAGTAATCGACGGCGCGATAGGTGAAGTGGTGCAGCGTCGCGCGCCAGGTCGGATGATTGGTAGCGTTGATACGCACCGCAGCGGCGATGTTGACGAACTTGCCGATCGTCGCGCACCAGATCGAGCCGTCCTGCATGATGTAGGAATAGTCGCCGAACTCCACTTCGCTGATCCGGCAACGCTCGGAGACTTCCGTATAGCGGCCGAAGCTCGAATTGGAGACGGAGGCGGTCTCGTGGAAATAGGGCTCGATGCCCAGCTTGCGGCTCATGCTGCGATCGCCTTTCGGGGAGAGAATTGCTGGACGTCCAGAATGCGGTCGGCGGCTGCCTCGCGCACCTCCTCATCGTGGAAGATACCGAGCAGGGCGACGCCCGCCTTTTTCTTTTCCTCGATCATGCCGACGACGACCGCCCGGTTTTTCGCATCGAGCGAGGCGGTCGGCTCGTCGAGCAGCAGGATCGTGTGATCGGTGATGAAGCCGCGGGCGATATTGACGCGCTGCTGCTCGCCGCCGGAGAAGGTGGCGGGCGGCAGCTGCCAGAGCGCTTCCGGCAGGTTGAGCTTTTCGAGCAGTGCGGCGGCTTTTTCCCTGGCGCTGGCGGCGGCTTCGCCACGTGCGAGCAGCGGCTCGGCGACCACGTCGATMGCCGCAACGCGCGGCACGGTGCGCAGGAACTGGCTGACATAGCCGAGCGTCTGGCGCCGCACGTCGAGAATGGTGCGCGGGTCGGCGGCGGCGAGGTCGACGATCTTGCCCTTGTGGTCGACAAGGATCTGTCCGGTATCGACGGCATAATTGCCGTAGATCATCTTGAGCAGCGAGCTTTTGCCGATGCCCGAGGGGCCGCCAAGCACGACGCATTCGCCCGATGCAACCGAGAAGGTGACATCGGAAACGACCGGCAGCTTGAGGCCGTCGCGCAGGTGCATGATGAAGCTCTTGGCGACTTCTGAAACGACGAGAGGCGTTGCCATGATTTAAACCTGCAGGATCGAGGAAACGAGGAGCTGGGTATAGGGCTCGCGCGGGTCGTCCAGCACCCGGTCGGTCAGACCCTGCTCGATGACGAAGCCGTCCTTCATCACCATCATGCGATGCGACAGGAGGCGGGCGACGGCGAGATCGTGGGTGACGATGATGGCCGAGAGGCCGAGATCGTTGACGAGACCACGCACGAGATCGAGCAGGCGCGCCTGCACCGAGACGTCGAGACCGCCGGTYGGCTCATCCATGAACACGAGGCGCGGGCCGGTCACGAGATTGCGGGCGATCTGCAGGCGCTGGCGCATGCCGCCGGAGAAAGCGCGCGGCTGGTCGTCGATGCGGCCGGTATCGATCTCGACGCGCTCCAGCCAGTCGATGGCGGTGGAGCGGATCTTGCCGTAATGGCGATCGCCGATCGCCATCAGCCGCTCGCCGACATTGGCGCCGGCAGAGACTGTCATGCGCAGCCCGTCAGCCGGGTTCTGGTGCACGAAGCCCYAGTCCGTCCGCATCAGGAAGCGGCGCTCGGCTTCGCTCATGTGGTAGAGGTCGCGATAGTTGCCGTCGCGCATGTGATACTCGACGCTGCCGGTGGTCGGCATCAGCCGGGTGGAGATGCAGTTGAGCAGCGTCGTCTTGCCAGAGCCGGATTCGCCGACGATGGCGAGCACTTCGCCGGGCCAGAGCTCGAAGGAGACATTCCGGCAGCCGATGCGGTTGCCGTAGAACTTCGAGAGGTCATTGACTTTGAGAAGCGGTATATCGGTCATTCTGCAGCCTCCCGGGCCAGCATTTCGCCGGCATGTCCGTGCGCGCGGCGGTCTTCGCAATGGTCGGTATCGGAGCAGACGAACATGCGCCCGCCCTTGTCGTCGAGGATCACCTCGTCGAGGTAGACCTCCTCGGCGCCACACAGCGCGCATGGTTTGCCGAAGCGCTGGATCTCGAAGGGATGGTCCTCGAAGTCCAGGCTGACGACGTCGGTATAGGGCGGCACGGCATAGATGCGCTTTTCGCGCCCGGCGCCGAAAAGCTGCAGCGCTTCCGACCTGTGCATCTTCGGATTATCGAATTTCGGCGTCGGCGAGGGATCCATGACATAGCGGCCATGAACCTTGACCGGATAGGCATAGGTCGTGGCGATACGGCCGTTGCGGGCGATATCCTCGTAGAGCTTCACATGCATGAGGCCGTATTCCTCGAGCGCATGCATCTTGCGTGTTTCTGTCTCGCGCGGTTCGAGGAAGCGCAGCGGTTCCGGGATGGGCACCTGATAGACGAGCACCTGGCCTTCGCCGAGCTTGTCCTCAGGAATGCGGTGGCGTGTCTGAATGATCGTCGCATCCTTGGTGTGCGTCGTGACCGCGACATTGGCGACCTTCTGGAAGAAGGCGCGGATGGAGACCGCGTTCGTCGTGTCGTCTGCACCCTGGTCGATGACCTTGAGAACGTCCTCAGGTCCGATGATCGAGGCCGTTACCTGCACACCGCCGGTACCCCAGCCGTAAGGCATCGGCATTTCTCTTGACGCAAAGGGTACCTGATAGCCGGGAATGGCGATCGCCTTCAGGATCGCGCGGCGGATCATGCGCTTGGTCTGTTCGTCGAGATAGGCGAAATTGTAGGTGGCGAGATCACTCATTCGGCGGCCTCCTTTTGGGTCTCGCCGCTGTTGCGGGCGGCTTCGAATTCGCGGCGCATGCGGCGGACGAGGTCGAGTTCGGCCTGGAAGTCCACATAATGCGGAAGCTTCAGGTGCTCGACGAAGCCAGTCGCCTGCACATTGTCGGAATGGGAAATGACGAATTCCTCGTCCTGTGCCGGCGCGGTGATGTCCTCGCCAAGCTCTTCAGCTCGCAATGCGCGATCGACGAGTGACATGGCCATCGCCTTGCGCTCGCTCTGGCCGAAGACCAGGCCGTAACCGCGGGTAAACTGCGGCGGAGCCTTGGCCGAACCCTTGAACTGGTTGACCATCTGGCATTCGGTGAGTTGGATCGTTCCAAGTGAAACGGCAAAGCCGAGTTCCGGCACATCGAATTCCACCTCGACTTGCCCGATGCGGATTTCACCGGTGAAGGGGTGATTGCGGCCATAGCCGCGCTGGGTGGAATAGCCGAGAGCCAGCAGGAAACCCTCGTCGCCGCGGGCAAGCGCCTGCAGACGAAGATCCCGCGTCATCGGGAATTCCATCGGTTCGCGCGTCAGGTCGCCCGTTTCGTGGTCTTCAGGAAGCTCACCGTCATTTTCGATCAGGCCTTCCTGACCGAGGATTTCGGAGACGCGCATGACGCGGCCGGTCTCGGCCTCGCGCTGCGCCGGCTCTTCCACGGCTTCATCCGTCAAGAGCGAGGGATCGAGCAGGCGGTGCGTATAGTCGAAGGTGGGCCCGAGCAGCTGGCCGCCCGGAAGATCCTTGTAGGTGGCGGAGATGCGGCGTTCGATCTCCATATTTGCGGTATCGAGCGGCTTGGAATAACCGAAGCGCGGCAAAGTCGTGCGGTAGGCGCGCAGCAGGAAGATCGCCTCGATCATGTCGCCGCGCGACTGGCGTACGGCAAGGGCTGCGAGCGTGCGATCGTAGAGCGAGGCTTCGGCCATGACGCGATCGACGGCGAGGGCAAGCTGTTCGACGATCTGCTCGATGCCGATCGCCGGCACGGAACGGTCGCCGCGCCGGCGGTCGGCGAGCAGGCGGTGAGCATTGGCGATGGCGGCCTCGCCACCCTTGACGGCAACATACATGAGCTCAGATCTCCGTTGCTGTGATCTTGGTGGTGCGCGGCAGGCAGAGGAAACGCTTGCCCGCCGTCAGCACGATGTCGATGCCGCGCGGGAAGAGGGCGCGGTTTTCCGTCCACAGGCGCAGGAACGTTTCCGGCAGGCCGACAGGCGCGATCTCGGTCACGCTCTGGATGCCCGGACCCATCAGCGCCAGACGGCGCCCGCCTTCGAGGTCGGCAAGCTCGATCACCACTGTCGTGGAGCGATCGGGATATTCCTGCGTGCCGGCGGCAAACAGGCCGAAGGTGGAGATCATCGTGCCGGCCTCGACGAAGGCGAAGCGCGCCTCGGCCTTCTCGGCCGTCAGCGGTGCGCCGGTGTGGAAGCCAAGCCATTCCGGAATCGCCGACCTGGCAAGTCCGGCCGAAAGCCAGACGGGCGTGTCGTGGTCGCAGAGCGTCAGGCCGATCGCGCCGGCGGCAATGCCGAGCGGTGCGGGCGCCGTCACTTCGGCCGCCACCGTCTGGATCGTGCCGGGCCGGGCCATGCCGTCCATCAGCATCTTGAACACGCTTTGGGCCTCGAATACCGGCTCGGCGAAGCCGCCGGTCAGAACATCGGTCTTGGCGCTCATCAGTTGTCTCCCCGCACCATGGTGAAGAAATCGACGCGGGTCGCGGCCGTCTCCTCGGCCTTGCGACCGGCCTCGGCGGTTATGCGGCTTGATATCGGCGACAGCAGCCTGTCCTCGATGAAGCCCTTGGTGGCTTCCTCCTGCCAGAGCGCATCGAAGATCGCCGAAAGGCGTGCCTTCTCGCGGTCGGTTCCGAGCGCCTGCGCATGGCCGACGGAGCCGGAGGCAAGGCGCACCGTCGCCCGCGTCACCGTGACCTCGCCGAGATTGAAGGGCGCCCCGCCGCCGCCGATGCGGCCGCGAACCATGACGAGGCCCGTTTCCGGGCCGCGCACCGGCTGTGCCGCCGGCTTTTCGGCAAGCGCATCCCACGCCGCCAGCAATTCTTGCCTCTCAGCGCGCGCCAGCAGATCGACGGTGCGTTTGCGTCCGTTGTCTGTCTGCGCCGCAGCCTCTGTCTTCTCTGCTGCCGTCATCGTCTTTTCCTCGAAATGTCTATTGATATAGACAACCATACAAGCTATACCTATCCCTAAATCGGCGAGGTGACAAGCGTGTGACACGACACGTCCAAAATTGGCCGGGCTTGAAGAGGTTCGGGCCACGAAATGATCAGGGAAGGGGTGTAATGGCAGGCATAAAGCAGGTGCAGCGGCAGACGGGCGTAGCGCTCTGGCGGCAGATCGCCGACAGGATCCGCGAGGCGATCGGCAGCGGCGCATACGATGCGACTGGCATGGTGCCGCCGGAAACCGCTCTCGCGACGCAGTTCGGCGTCAACAGGCATACCGTGCGCAGCGCGTTGGCCGCGCTTGCCCAAGAAGGCATCGTCCGGGCTGTGCAGGGTCGTGGCACGCTGATCGAGCGCAAGGAGCGCCTGAACTTCCCGATCAGCCGCCGGACACGCTTTACAGATGGCCTCAGGGACCAGGCGCGCGAAACGCATGCGCTGCTGCTCGGCCACGCAGAGGAGGTCGCCGACGCCGAGGTCGCCCGCTGGCTGCGCATCGAACAGGGCACGCCTGTCATCCGGCTGGAAACGGTGCGCGACGCGGATAAACGGCCTGTCGCCCGCGGCACGAGCTGGTTCCCGGCCGCCCGTTTTGCCGGCATCGGCGAGATCTATCGCAAGACGGAATCGATCACCAAGGCTTTTGCCGCCCTCGGACTGTCGGACTATGTGCGCGCCACGACCGAGATCACCGCCACCCACGCCGATTCCGGCGACATCGCCGACCTGGAGCTGACGCCGGGCGCCGTGCTCCTGATCACCAAGGCGATGAACACCGATCTGGAAGGCGTGCCGGTGCAATATTCGATCAGCCGCTTTGCGGCAGACCGCGTCCAGTTCACCATCGAGAACTGAAAACGAAAAAGGCCGGGCGCGAGCCCAGCCTTGAACCTATCGATGCCTGGTCGCGATCAGTGCGCGCCGGACATGTCGCCGAGCACTTCCTTGGAAGCAACGGTCGAGTCTGCCTTCAGCTTGTAGACTATGGGCACACCCGTCGCCAGATTCAGCGAGAGAACCTGCTCGCGGGTGAGGCGGTCGAGAACCATGACGAGCGAACGCAGCGAATTGCCGTGCGCGGCAACCAGCACCTTTTCGCCGCGCAGGACGCGCGGAAGAATTTCCGTCAGATAGTAAGGCCAGACGCGGGCGCCGGTATCGCGCAGGCTTTCGCCGCCCGGAGGCGGGACATCATAGGAGCGGCGCCAGACATGCACCTGCTCTTCGCCCCACTTGGCGCGGGCATCATCCTTGTTGAGGCCGGAGAGATCGCCGTAGTCGCGCTCGTTGAGCGCCTGGTCGCGGATCGTCTCGAGATCAGGCTGGCCGACCTTGTCGAGGATGAGCGTCAGCGTGTGCTGCGCGCGCACCAGTGCCGACGTGAAGGCGATATCGAACTTGATGCCGTAGTCGGCAAGTGCCTGGCCGCCGGTCGTGGCTTCCTGGATGCCGAGCTCGGTCAGATCAGGGTCCTTCCAGCCGGTGAAGAGATTCTTGAGATTCCAGTCGCTCTGGCCGTGGCGAACGAGGACGAGGGTACCGCTCATGAAAAATGCCTCCTACAAATGGTCAATGGGAAGAAAGCCCGAGAACGTCGAGCATGGAATAGTGCCCCGGTTTCTTGTCGCGCGCCCAAAGGGCGGCCTTGATGGCGCCCCGCGCGAAAATCGAACGGTCGGTTGCGCTATGCGAAAGCGTAACGGTTTCGCCTTCGCCGGCAAAGAGCACCGAATGCTCGCCGATGACGGAGCCGCCGCGCAGCGTCGCAAAGCCGATCGTGCCGGCTTCCCGCGCTCCCGTATGGCCGTCGCGCACGCGCACGGACTTCGCGGCAAGGTCGATATTGCGGCCCTTTGCCGCCGCCTCGCCGAGCAACAATGCGGTTCCGGAGGGCGCGTCGACCTTGCGCTTGTGATGCATCTCGAGAATTTCGATATCCCAGTCGGCGGGATCAAGCGCCTGAGCCGCCTGCTGCACGAAAACGCTCAGCAGATTGACCCCGAGACTCATATTGCCCGACTGGACGATGCGGGCATGGCGCGAGGCGGCCGCAATCTTTGCATTGTGCTCATCGGAGCAGCCGGTCGTGCCGACGACATGAACGATGCGCGCCTGTGCCGCCAGTCCGGCAAATTCCACTGACGTGGCGGGCGATGTGAAGTCCAGCACGCCCTCGGCATGCAGGAACGCTGCCAGGGGATCGTCGCCGATGATGACGCCATTGGCGCCGAGACCGGCGATTTCACCGGCATCCTTGCCGACGAAGGGCGATCCCGGCCGCGCGACCGCTGCATGCAGTGTCACGCCATCGATGGAATGAATGAGACGGATGAGCGTCTGGCCCATGCGCCCCGCCGCTCCGACCACAACCAGTTTCATCGCAGCGTCGCTCATGTCAGTCCGTCATCCCGATCAGTATGAATCAGAAGCCGAAGGCCTCTGCAGATTGTTGAGGCGAGCGTAAAGTCCGTCACTGACCTTCGCAAGCGTCTCGTGATTGCCTTCTTCGACGACGCGGCCCTGCTGCATCACGATGATCTTGTCGGCGCGCACCACGGTCGAGAGACGGTGGGCGATGACGACGACCGTGCGGCCGGTCATGGCCTCGTCGAGCGCCTTCTGCACGGCGGCTTCCGATTCCGTATCGAGCGCCGAGGTCGCCTCGTCGAGAAGCAGGATCGGTGCGTTGCGCACCAGAGCGCGGGCGATCGACAGGCGCTGGCGCTGGCCGCCGGAAAGGGTTACGCCGTTTTCGCCGACCGGCGTATCATAGCCCTGCGGCTGCGCGACGATGAAGTCATGCGCATAGGCAAGCCGCGCTGCCTTCTCGATATCCTCGTCACTCGCTTCCGGACGGCCGTAACGGATATTGTCGCGGATCGTGCCTTCGAAGAGGTATGGCTGCTGCGAGACATAGGCGAGCTGCCGGCGCAGCGATTGTTTGGTGATATGGGCGATATCCTGTCCGTCGATCAGGATCTCGCCTTCCTTCGGATCATAAAAGCGTGGAATGAGGCTGATGACGGTCGATTTACCGGCGCCCGAAGGACCGACGAGCGCCGTCGTCTTGCCACCCTCGGCCGTCAGCGTCACGCCGTCAAGCACGCGTTCATTGCCATAGGCGAAGGAAACGTTGCGGAATTCGATCTTCGCTTCGGTGACAACAAGCGGCTTGGCATCCGGCAGGTCGCGCTGGCGCGGTTCCATGTCGAGCAGCTCGTAGATCATCCGGGCGTTGACGATGGCGCGTTCCATCTGCACCTGCAGGCGGGCGAGGCGCCGGGCCGGATCGTAAGCGAGCAGCAGCGCCGTGACGAACGAGAAAAAGGCGCCCGGCGGCACACCCTGGTAGATCGAGCGGTAGGCGGCGTAGGCAAGCACGCTCGCAACCGCAAAGCCGGCAAAGCTTTCGGTCAGCGGCGAGGTGCGCTCGGAAAGCCGCGCGATACGGTTTGCCCGGCCTTCGGCAGCGCCGATCAGCTTGTTGACCTTTTTTTCCAGTGCCTCTTCCATCGTGAAGGCCTTGACGATGGAAATGCCCTGGATCGTCTCCTGCATGGCGCCGAGAACGTGGCTGTTGAGATCGACCGCCTCGCGGGTGGCCGAGCGCAGCCGCTTGGAAACGTAACGCAGCGCATAGAGCAGCGGCGGCGCCAGAATGAAGACGGCAAGGCTCAGCAGCGGATCCTGAACGACCATGACGCCGATCAGCGAGACGAAGGTCAGGAGGTCGCGCACGGTCGACGTGATGGTGAGGTTCAATACGTCGCGGATACCGGTAACGTTCTGGCTCACCTGAGCGGCGATATGGGCGGAGCGAGACTCGTTGAAATAGCCGACCGAGAGCGTCATCAGATGCGAATAGATACGTCGCTGATAGCGCGCGACGATATCGTTGCCGATCCTTGAAAGGGCAACGCCCTGCCCGTAGCTCGCAAAACCGCGCAGCACGAAGGCGAT
Organism: Rhizobium sp. P1_E6; assembly: GCF_056405875.1. Classification (NCBI taxonomy): domain Bacteria; kingdom Pseudomonadati; phylum Pseudomonadota; class Alphaproteobacteria; order Hyphomicrobiales; family Rhizobiaceae; genus Rhizobium; species Rhizobium sp. P1_E6. Next base: position 45,432 of record NZ_JBFUBG010000042.1, read on the forward strand.
GAAGATCGAAAGACAGATGATCCAGACGACGTCGGCGCGGCGGTTGGCGAAGGCCTCGTCAATGATCGCCCGCATGATCCAGGCCGTGAACGCCGTCGAAAGCGCTATGACGACAAGGCAGGAGATTGCGAAGACATAGCCCCAGAGATGGTCCCGGCCGTTTTCCGCAATGATGCGTTTCAGGATGCCCGTCACGGTATCGCTGTTGACGTGTGGCTTTCTGCTGTCGGCGGCTTCCAAAAATAGGCTTCCTGTCTCAGGGCTGCATGCCGCAGGCGCGGCGCGCATATGCGCGGGCTCTATAAAGAGTTGAGGGGGCTTTGGCTAGAGCGCCGTGCGTCCCATCGGGGCGCACAAAGGACGCTCTAACGCCTTGAAACTATGCTTGAGGCTCAAGCCCGCCAGCGCCGGCCATCCGTCGAAACACCGAAATTTGCGGGCATGCGCGCATAGGAGGAAAGCCCCGATAGTGCTGCGAGCGGATGCGTCACGACATAGGTCGGGATGGTGCGCAGCAGGGCCGAATGCGGCGCCTTGTCTTCGAAGGCGGCCCGGAATTCCGGCTTTTTCAGTGCCGGCAGGATCTTCTGCGAGATGCCGCCCGACAGATAGACGCCGCCGCGGGCCATGAACACCAGCGCCATGTCGCCTGCCACGCGGCCGAGATAGGTGGCAAACAACGAGACGGTTTCGACCGCGACCTTGTCGCTGCCGGCGAGTGCGTGCGATGTGATATCCGCCGGATCGTTCATTGTCGGCTCGACGCCATCGGCTGCACAGATGGCGCGGTAGAGGTTGACGATGCCGCGGCCGCAGAGGATCTGCTCGGCTGCAACGCGACCCTCGATGGTCTCGACATGCGGGAAGATTTCATAGTCGCGCTTGCTGCGCGGCCCGAGGTCGACATGGCCGCCTTCGCCGGGAACCGGAATCCAGGTCGACTGGGTGTGAACCAGGCCGCCGACGCCAAGGCCCGTGCCGGGTCCGAGCACGACGCGGGACGCCACCATGTCGCCGGATGCATTGCCGATGCGCTCGCGGTTCTCATCCGAAAGGGCCGCGACCGCCAGCGCCTGCGCTTCAAAATCATTGACGACGAGCACGTCGACAAGGCCGAGCCCCTCGATCATCCTCTTCGGCCGCACCACCCAGGGGCAATTGGTCAGCGGGATTTCATCCGCCTTGATCGGCCCGGCGACAGCCAGGATCGCGGCGCGCGGCTGCACGGAGGTCTTGTCGAGCACACCCTTCTGGATCGCCTCGTCAATCGTCTCATAGTCGGCCGTGCGTACATTGGGAAACTGCTTCGGCTCCGCATAGGCATCCGTCAGGATGGAGAAGCGGGCATTCGTGCCACCGATGTCGCCGATCAGGATCGGAAAGGGCAAGGGAGTTGAGTGTGYAGTCATGGCCGGTTCCGTGCTGTAGGCCCGAGAGATCAGGCGTTAAGGGTAGGGAGGAGCTTTTCAGCCGTCGATTCGTTCAGCGCCATCGGTATGTCGTAGACGATCGCAAGCCGCATCAGCGCCTTGACATCGACATCATGCGGCATCGGCGTCAGCGGGTCCACGAAGAAGATCAGGGCGCTGACTTCGCCGGTGGAAATCAGTGCGCCGATCTGCTGGTCGCCGCCGAGGGGGCCGCTTTTGAGCCGCGTCACGTGAAGGTCGGGAACGGCGTCGAGCACGCGTCCGCCGGTGGTGCCGGTGGCGACGATTTTCCATTGGGCGAGGAGATCCCTGTTGCGGCGGGCAAACTCCGCCATCTCGTCCTTCCTCTGGTCATGCGCAATCAATGCTAGGCACTTGCCGCCGGCCATGAACGGAACCTCCACGCGTAATTCAATCGATTTGACGGCTTTACACCAGGCGTTTGTGATTTGAAAGACAGCCGCACCACAGCCTATTGCACGGAAGGCTTGTCGTTCGGAACCGGGCCGACGGACGGCAGCGCGCTGCCGGTGTCGACCGCCGGAGCAGCGGTCGGCGCCGCCGTCAGCGCACTTGCTGCGGAAGGACCGTCATAGGTCGCAGCCTCGGAGGAGGCGACGGACGGTGCGTCTACAACGGCAGAGCAGGCTTTCGGCAGGTCCGAGACCATGACTTCACGCGGCGGCTTCGGCGGCTTTGCACCGGGCTTCGGCGGTTTCGGCGCCGCCCACGGCTCCTTGGTGAACCACCAGGCAAGCGACTTGTCGCAGCCGTCGCCGGCGGCGACAGGCGCCTGCGACGTGCAGCCCTTGGCACCCGGCGGGCAGTTGAGGCGGATATGGAAATGCGAGTCATGCCCGTATTCAGGCCGCAGCTTGCCGAGATTGGTGCGATCGCCGGTCCAGGTGTCGCACATCTTCTTCTTGATTGCCGGGTTGACGAAGATGCGCTGGACTTGCGGATAGCTTGCCGCCAGCATCAAAAGCTCCGCCCGCTGTTTGCTCCACACTTTCGGATCGACGGTCAGGAACTTATCTTTCTGCAGCATGGTGATGAAGGGCAGGTCCTCCCGCTCTTCGTAGCTCAAACGCTGTGAGGGCATGGGTGTCAGCCAGACATCGGCATCGAGGCCGATCTGGTGCGAGGCATGACCGTTGAACATCGGCCCGCCGCGCGGCTGGGCAATATCGCCGACGAGGATACCGGGCCAGCCGATCCTGGCACGCGCATCCTGCGAGAATTTTTCCAGAAGGGAGATCATCGCGGGATTGCCCCAGCGGCGATTGCGCGAAAGGCGCATCGCCTGCCAGGTCGGCCCGTCAGCCGGCAGCGCCTCGGCACCGGTCATGCAGCCCTTGGCGTAGAAACCGATCGGTTGCGCCGGCCCCTGCGTCGGCAATTTCACGGCGCCGAAAATCGCCTTGGCGCTGCCCGGGCTCGGCGTCTTCTGCTGGGCGCCCACATCGCCGGCGATAAGGCTTGCGCCCATTGCCCCGGCGAATGCCAATTTGCCGAGTGTCCTGAAAGTCTGGGCCTTGAAAGCCATGCCGTCCCCTTGCCGCATTATCGCAGCATCGGCCCGAAAATCGAAACCGATTTTCGGAAAGCCCGATGCGTCGATCCAAAATATTAGAGCGTCCTTTGTGCGTCCGAATGGACGCACGGCGCTCCAAGGTGATTTGCGATCGAATCTATCGTGAAAAGCAATTTTGGTGAATCGATGTTTTGGCAGGCGGTGCGGGACGCCGCAGTATCATGTATTGGCTAGAACCTCGGCTGTTTTGCGCATGCGCGACAGGCGCGGCAGGATGCGCTCGCAGGCAAGCGAATGCATTTCGGCGGAGAAGGTGCTCATTGCGTCCTCGACGGCGATGACTGCGTAATTATGGGCAAATGCATCGCGGATCGTCGCCTCGACGCCGAAATTCGTGGCGATGCCGGTCAGGATCACGGTCCTGATGCCGCGGCGGCGAAGCTGGAGATCCATCGCCGTGCCGTAGAAGGCACTCCACTGATGCTTGACGATATGGACGTCGACCGCGAGCGCGGCGATTTCCGCGGGTGCCGCAAGTGCGGCGGCCGGAAGGCCACCTTCGGGGAAAACCGCTGGCTCGTCCACCGGCTGGTTGACAGCATCGGCATAGTCCGGGGAGAATCCGACGGTAACGAGGATCACTGTCCCGCCTTCGGATTTCAGTTTGTCGGCGATTGCGGCGGTATTCTCGATCACCTGCTGGGCGGAGTGGGGCGCAAGCTGCCGGCCGACGATAAAGCCCTGCAGGTCGATGGAAATAAGTGCGGTGGTGTTGGGATCATAAAGGGACATGGGAAATCTCCGGAGGAAGGAAATATGAGGGTATCCTCACAATGACAAATACGAGGATAGCCTCGCAAAAATCAAGCCCCGAACCGCAGACCCGTGTGCCGAAGCGCCAGCGCGGCCATGAGCGCGTCGCCATTCTCCTCGAAGCGGCAGCCAGGGTCTTTCTCGAAAAAGGCTATGATGCCGCAACCATGACGGAGATTGCCGCGGCGGCGAATTCCTCGATCGGCTCGCTCTATCAGTTCTTCCCGACCAAGCCTCTCCTTGCCGAGGCGCTGCACATAGACCGCCTGCAGCATCTGAACAGCGGGCTTGCCGAACTCGCGCAGAAGACACGGGGCAAGAGCGCTGCCGAAATCGGCGATGCGATCTTCACGCGGCTCGGTCGCTTCATCGAGGACCATCCGGAATTTCCGGTTCTCGCTGCGCGGCGCGATGTGCCCAAGGAGCGCAAGGCGAAATCGCGTGCGGAGCTTCGCGCCAGTATCACCGCACTTCTGAAGAATGCCGAACCGTCGGTGGAGCGCGATGTCGATCTCCTGGGCGCCCTCGTCCTGGAGCTGCTGCGCATCGTCGTCGCGGCCGCCAATGACCCCGATGGCTCGGGCGATCCGCGCCTCGTCGGGGAGCTGCGTCGCATGCTCCGCAAGCGTCTCGAGGAAGTGACGCCCTGAACCGGAATGATCAGGTCAAAATTTCGCGAGGGGCATAAAAACGGAACTCTTTTCTGTTTTTTGCCAGCATTTCCCGTATTCTCGACKAAGCTAAAAAGAACAAGGGGTTTGGTGAATGGCATCTTGGACGCTGAAATTTCTTCTGTCCGCGGCAGCGTCTCTGTCTCTCGCAATCGGGGCTTTTGCACAGGATGCGGATGGATGGCGGATCGGGACTTCGACGGTCGGCGATCTCAAGCATCCCCAGGGTTTTGACCATTTCGACTATGTCAATCCGCAGGCGCCGAAGGGCGGCACGCTGCGTCTTTCGGACGAAGGCAACTTCGATACGCTGAACCCATTGCTTGCGCGCGGAGAGGTGGGCGCCGGTCTGGGCACGGTGTTCGATACGCTGCTGACCCCGGCCCTCGACGAGCTTTCGTCGTCCTACGGCCTGTTGGCCGAGAGCCTGAAATATCCCGATGACCTGACCTCGGCGACCTTCCGCCTGCGCGCCGAGGCCAAATGGGCCGACGGCCAGCCTGTGACGCCAGACGATGTCGTTTTCAGCTTCGAGCAGGCGAAAAAGAACGATCCGCAGATGGAGTTCTATTATCGCCACGTGAAGTCGGCAGAAAAAACGGGCGATCGTGAGGTAACCTTCAGTTTCGACGAACCCAACAACCGCGAACTGCCGCAGACCGTCGGGCAGTTGGTGATCGTACCCAAGCACTGGTGGCAGGCGAACGGCGCAGATGGGAAACCACGCGACATTTCACGCACCTCGCTGGAAATGCCCATGGGCTCCGGCCCCTACAAGATGGTCTCCGTCACTCCGGGATCGAAGATCCGCTACGAGCTGCGCGACGACTATTGGGGCAAGAACCTCAACGTGAATGTCGGCCAGAACAATTTCGGCGCGATCGAATACACTTATTATGCCGATCGCGACGTCATGTTCGAAGCTTTCAGGTCGAACAATACCGACTATTGGTGGGAAAATGCCGCCAAGCGCTGGGCCACCGCCTATGATTTCCCGGCCGTCAAGGACGGGCGCATCAAGCGTGAGGAAGTTGAAAACGAGATGCGCAAGGTCGGCGTCATGGTCGGCTTCATCTTCAACCTGCGCCGTGACAAGTTCGCCGACGAGAAGGTGCGCGAGGCGCTGAACTATGCTTTCGATTTCGAGGAGCTGCGCCGCACGATCTTCTACGGCTCCTATGAGCGGATCGACAGTTTCTTCTTCCGAACCGAGCTTGCCTCTTCGGGCTTGCCTGAAGGCCGAGAGCTCGAAATCCTGAATGAAGTCAAGGATCTGGTTCCACCTGATGTTTTCACCAAGCCCTATACCAATCCGGTTGCCGGCGATCCGGCCAAGCTTCGCGACAACCTGCGCACGGCAATCGGCCTGCTGAAGGAGGCGGGCTACGAGCTGAAGGGTAGCCGTATGGTCAACGTGAAGACGGGCCAGCCGCTGTCTTTTGAAATCCTGCTCAACGGACCGACGATCGAGCCGATCGCGCTCGCCTTCTCGCAGAACCTGAAGAAGATCGGCATCGATGCAAGTGTGCGCAGCATCGAGCCGTCGCAGTTTACCAACCGTTGGCGCTCCCGTGACTTCGACGTCATGTACAACGGCTGGGCCGAATCCATCAATCCCGGCAACGAGCAGGCCGAATATTGGGGCTCGGATGCCGCCAAGCGCGTCGGCTCGCAGAATTACAGCGGCATCAGCGATCTCGCCATCGATGCTCTCATTCCCAAGGTGATCTTCGCCAAGGACCGCGACGAGCTGGTGGCGGCGACGAAGGCACTCGACCGCGTGCTGCTTGCCAAGCATATCGTCGTTCCGAGCTATGGCTCACGCACCTCGCGCCTTGCCTACTGGAACAGCATCATGCATCCGGCCGAACTGCCTGAATATGGGCTCGGCATGCCTGGCGTGTGGTGGTCCACCAATGCCGGCAAATAGGCCGGCAACAAGGAAATTCTTGCCATCGAATGCCTGGGGCGYCCAAATTATGTGCGAATCAGGCAATAGCTGCATGGGACGGACGAAAGGAAAGACGGGAATTGGCGAAAACTGAACGTCGCAGCATAGCGGCTGCCTATCGGATCGGCGCACGCTGATGGGGGCATATATTTTTCGCCGCCTGCTTCTGATGATCCCGACGATCATCGGCATCATGGCAATTTCCTTCATCGTCATACAGTTCGCCCCTGGCGGTCCGGTGGAGCAGGTCATTGCCCAGCTGACGGGACAAGCCGACAGCGCCGACCAGCGCCTCGGCGGCGGTGGCGATGCCGGCCAGCAATTCGATGATGCCGGTTCCAAATATCGCGGCGCGCAAGGTCTTGATCCGGAACTGATCGCCAAGCTGGAAAAACAGTTCGGCTTCGACAAACCCCCGCTGACCCGCTTCGGCGAAATGATGTGGAACTACATCCGCTTCGATTTCGGCGAGAGCTTCTTCCGCAATACGACCGTGCTCAATCTGATTAT